>CAZGLU010000088.1:0-9812 GCA_964526095.1 uncultured Anaerolineaceae bacterium
CGAGATAATGAGCGGTGACTGGAGTTCAGACGTGTGCTCTTCCGATCTTCACTCTGCTCGACATCGGCTTCATGAGCGCCAGCATCAGCATCTACGTCTACAGCGCGATCATCACCGGAAAACGCGGGTGGTGGTTCCGCCTGATCGCGCTGGCCGGTTTTGGGCTGATCCTCGCGTACCAGGCGCTGCTGATCGTCACCGGCACGCCGCGCACCTTCGACATCACCTCCAGCGGCCTGCTGCGCTACGGGCTGGACCGGCCCACGATGGTGATCTACCTGGTTTTCGTCCTGGCAACCGTCCTGCTGGTGTGGCAGAACCGACGTAAGATCCAGTCGCGATCGCTGACGCTGGGCATCCTGCTGTTCGCCGCGTCCCAACTGCTGAGCCTCGTCAGTCCGCACTTTCGCGCCCTGGGCACGCCGGAGGAACTGGGGGCCGTCGCGACGCTGCTGATCAGCTATGCCGTCGTGCGCCAGCAGATCATGATCCCGCTGCTGGGCCGCGCGCGGCAGGTAGAGGCCGTGCGCGACGTGGGCCTCGCCATCACCAGCCGCCTGCATCTGGAGGAAGTCCTGTCCACGATCGCGGCGCAGGCCGCCTCCCTGCTGGAAGCGGATGGCGTGGCGATCTTCTTGAAGCGGGGCGCAGTGCTCGAACTGGCGGCGGTCTATGAGCTGCCAACGGCCTACCTGGGCACGACGATCCCGGTCGGCACGGGGCTGACGGGCACCGTCGCCCTGGATCGGCGGGGGCGGCGCCTGGACGACTATCGCCACGACTGGCACGGGCCGACCGATCTGCCGCTGGCGCGGGAAACGTTTGGCGCGGTGATCTGCGTGCCGCTGAGCTTTGCCGATGAAGTGGTCGGCGTGCTGCTCGTGATCGCCGGGCGGCAGGGGCGCCTGTTCGACCGCGAGGATATGCGCCTGCTCGAACTGCTGGCCCCGCAGGCCGCCGTCGCCATCACCAACAGCCGCCTGTTCGAGGCCGAGCGCAGCCTTTCACATGACCTGGTCGCGGCGAAGAACCAGCTTGAGACGATCCTGACCAGCACGGAAAACCCGGTCGTGGCCGTTGACCGGAAGTTTCGCGTGCTCGTCGCCAATCCGGCTGCACGCAAGCTGTTCGATCAGCCGGACGGCGCGACGCCAGAGGGCGAATACCTGGTGAACCTGGTGCCGACCAGCCTGCTACCGGCTGACCCGCGCCGGGCGCTGCGTGACCTGTGGCGTTACCGCGCGCTGACGTACGACGTCTCGGCGCTGGGGCGCTCCTACCTCTGCCATGTCGCGGAACTGGGCAACCGGCGGGGCGAGGGGTGGGTCGCAGTCCTGAACGACGTGACGGAGCTGAAGGAACTGGACCAGCTCAAGAGCCAGATGGTCCAGATGACCAGCCACGACCTGAAGAACCCGCTGCAAGCTGCCATGAGCTACATGGAGCTGCTTGAAGAGGATGGCGCGGACGTGCTGACGCCCGACATGCAGGAGTACACCACGATCATCTGGGTGCAGCTCGATCGCATGTACCGGATCATCAGCGGCATCCTGGACCTGGAACGTGTGCGGGCCGGAACCCCCGCCTTTGAAAGCTGTGCCATCGAGCCGGTGCTGGAACGTGCGGTTCGGGAGTTGGCCGACCAGGCGCGCGCTAAACAGGTCAACCTGCGCCTGGAAACGTGCTGCGCGCTCCCGGCGGTCCTTGGGGACGCGCAACAGTTAGGCCAGGCATGCGTCAACCTGATCGAAAACGCGATCAAATTCACGCCCGAGGGCGGCACCGTGACCGTACGGGCGGACGTGGTGCGCAACGCACTGGAGCTGACGGTCAGCGATACCGGGATCGGCATCCCTGAACACGAATTGGGCCGCGTGTTTGACCGCTTTTTCCGGGGCCAACAGCCAGGGGCGGGTAACACCGGCGGCTCTGGCCTGGGGCTGAGTCTGGTGAAGGCCGTGGTGGAGCGGCACAACGGCCAGATCGACATTCAGAGCGAGGTCGGTGTGGGGACCACCGTCACCGTCCGCTTGCCGGTCATGGAGGCGTTCAGCGCCGAGGAGCAGCCATAGCCATGAAAATCTACACCCGGACCGGGGATGAAGGGGAAACCGGCCTGTTTGCGGGCGGGCGGATCAGCAAGGGCCACGCACGCCTGCATGCCTTCGGCACGGTGGACGAGCTAAACAGTGTGCTGGGGCTTGTGGCGGCGCAGACGGAGCAGGCCGCAGTGCGGGAGGCGATCGAGCGCGTCCAGGCGGATCTGTTCAGCGTCGGGGCGGATCTTGCGACGCCGCTGGACGCTCACCCGAAGTGGCTTGTCCGCGTGTCGGAGGATATGGTCACGCGACTGGAGCAGGAGATCGACGCGTGGGACGCCGAACTGCCCCCGCTCAAGAATTTCATCCTGCCGGGGGGCGGTAGGGCAGGGGCCTTTTTACATCAGGCCCGGGCGGTCTGCCGCCGCGCGGAGCGTTGGATCGTTGTACTGGCCGGTGATGAGTCCATCAATCCCCTCGTGCTGCGCTACACCAACCGGCTGTCGGATTGGCTGTTTGTGCTGGCCCGCTACAGCAATCATATGGAAGGCGCAGCGGAGCGGGAATGGCGTCCACGCCGCGAATAAGTACGTAACTCATCTGCTTCGTATAGTCATTAACCCCAACCCAGATACAATCCCCATCACACACAACACTCCCCTCACACATCCTCCCCATAGCCTTGCCCCAATGGCACTGCAAGCATCATGCCCGTGAAGCCCGTCAGCACCGCCACGTGCAACAGCGTCACCGGAACGCACAGCCAATACAGATGCTCACTATAGCCCCCCAACACCACCATCAGAAGGAACGCCACGCCATGCGCCAGCCAACTCACCACCAGCAACACCGCACCCACCGCCAGCAGCAACCCGCGCCGCGTCGCCATCGAAGAAGACAGCCGATTGATCCTGCGACTCAGCCCCGGAGACGAATCAATACGCCGCGCCACAGGTCGGAGTAGGGGAGCCAACACGAACCCAACCAGAGCGAACGGCAACCCAAGGACGCGCAACAAAATCCTCACCGGTCCCCCCGATCCCCCGCACGATCCGAGAAGCGGGAAACGTCGCTACACCAACCGCCCCGCCAGCCACTCCGGAACGCGCGCCCGCAGCCGCACGCCGGTAGCCTCATGCGCCTCGTCAAGGACCACACCCTGATCGTAGAGCAACGACAGCAACTCGCCCTCGCCGTAGGCGACGAACAACTCAACCTCCACCATCAACGCAGACAACACGCGCCCGATGGCAGCCAGGACATCCTCCAGGCCCGTCTTCCTCAACGCCGACACCGATACCACCTCACGGTAACCCAGGGCCACATCCTCGATGTCAGGCTCCCGGCCCGAAACCAGATCGATCTTGTTCAAGACCAGGATCTTCGGCACGCGCGACGCCTCGATCTCAGCCAGCGTATCCTCGACCACATCCACGTGATCGACTGCACGCGGATGGCTCGCATCCACCACATGCAGCAACAGATCCGCCTCCGCGACCTCCTCAAGCGTCGCGCGGAAAGCCGCCGCGAGCGTTACCGGCAATTTCTGGATAAAGCCCACCGTGTCGGTCAACAGCACCACACGGCCGTTCGGCAGTTTCACACGGCGCGTCGTCGGGTCGAGCGTGGCGAACAACTGGTCCGCCACGTATACGTCCGCACCGGAAAGCGCATTGAGCAGCGTCGATTTGCCCGCGTTGGTATACCCCACGAGCGCGACGGTCGGCATCCCGGCACGGCTGCGCTGCTGTCGATGGCGCTCACGATGCGCGCGTACCTGCTCAAGCTCCTCTTTCAGCCGGGTGATCTTCCGGCGGATCTCCCGGCGATCGACCTCAAGCTGAGTCTCACCAGGGCCGCGCAGGCCAACACCCGCCGCGCCACCGCGCGCCGCACCACCTCCCACCTGACGCGCTAAGTGAGTCCACTGGCGAGTCAGGCGTGGCAGGCGGTACTCATACTGGGCCAGCTCAACCTGCAACGCGCCCTCCCGCGTCCGCGCGTGCTGCGCGAAGATGTCCAGGATCAGCGCCGAGCGGTCGATCACACGGATCGCCTCCCCGAATTCCTTCTCCAGCTCACGCTGATGCCGGGGCGACAGCTCGTCATCGAAGATGACCATATCCGAGCCGCTTTCGGCCAGTGCATCCGCGATCTCCTGCACCTTGCCGGACCCCACAAACGTCGCCGGATCGGGGCGCGCCAGCCGCTGCGTCACCCGCCCGGCAACCTCGATCCCGGCCGTCTGCGCCAGCAGCGCCAACTCGTCCAGCGAGTCCTCAACGGAGAACAGGGGCAGCGTCTCGCGGATCTCAACCCCGACCAAGATCGCACGCCCCACGATACCGTTCAGTGTACGGTCAGATTCCTCAGAGTGTGCCAATCACCACTCCTTCAGTCGGCGCCGACTGATACCACTTGCTCACCGGACTCAGCCAGGAACGCCTCCAGGTCCGCAGCGGCCCGCACTGCGTAGGCCCGGTGGCGATCGCGCTTGCCCTTCGGCGCGTCCTCCAACGGCGGCAAGATGCCGAAGTTCGCCTTCATCGGCTGGAAATCCGTCGGGGCGGCATGCGTGACGTAGTGGCACAACGCGCCAAGCATCGTCGTAGGCGGCAGCGTCCACATCGGCTCGCCGCGCACGTGCCGCGCCAGATTGATGCCCGCCAGCAACCCCGTGCCGATGTTACCTACGTACCCCTCAACGCCCGTGATCTGCCCGGCAAAGAGCAGGTCATCGCGCCCCTTGTATTGCAGCGTCGGGCGCAGATGCACAGGCGAGTTCAGGAACGTATTCCGGTGCATCTGCCCATACCGGGCGAACTCCGCGTTCTCCAGGCCGGGGATCATACGAAAGACCCGTTTCTGCTCACCCCAACGCAGGTTCGTCTGAAACCCCACCAGGTTATACAGCGTCCCTGCCAGATTGTCCTGTCGAAGCTGCACCACCGCGTACGGACGCCGCCCCGTGCGCGGGTCCGTCAGGCCGACCGGGCGCAGCGGGCCAAACGCCAACGACTGCGGGCCACGTGCCGCGATCTGCTCGACGGGCAGGCAGCCCTCGAAGAAATGCGGGTCCTCACGCTCGAACGCCCGCAGGTCGATCAACTCCGCTTCACGCAGCGCAGCCACGAAACGGTCGTACTCGTCCTTCGTCATCGGGCAGTTGATGTAGTCACCCGCCTCGTCCTCGCCGCGACCGTAACGGCTGGCGCGGAACGCGATCGACATATCGATCGACTCGGCGGTGACCATCGGCGCGATCGCGTCGTAGAAGTAAAGATACTCCTCGCCGATCAACTGCGCAATCTCGCGCGTCAGTGCCTCAGCCGTCAGGGGGCCGGTCGCCACAATACACGGGCCGTCCGGCAGGTGCGTGACCTCCTCCCGCACAACCGTGATCAGCGGGTGCCCCTCAATCGCCTCCGTAATTAACTCCGCAAATGCCTCGCGGTCCACCGCCAGCGCACCCCCGGCCGGAACCGCCGCCTGATCCGCACAGCGCATCAGCAGCGAACCCAACCGCCGCAGTTCGGCCTTGAGCACGCCGGGCGCGCGATCCGGCAGGTTCGACCCCAGGGAGTTGCTACAGATCAACTCGCCCAGCCGGTCGCTGACGTGCGCCGGTGTCATCTTGACCGGGCGCATCTCGTACAGCCGCACGGGCACGCCGCGCTGCGCAAGCTGCCACGCCGCTTCAGTGCCCGCCAGCCCGCCGCCGATCACGTCTACCGTCATGTGTTTCACATCAGCCATTCCAACCCCAACCTCAATCATCATCTCGCGTGTCAGGGGCGATTGTAGCGGACCGGGGTCGGCCTGTCGACCGCACGCCGTTACCCATCGTCCCCTAGCGCACCCACCAGCCCGATTCGCGCGGCCCGCACGCAGTTCGCGGTCCTGCTATCCCAGGCGCGATTCCCTCGAACGAAGGCGGCGCAAGCGCCAATTCACCATGACAACCTTACCATTTACGGGAGGACACAGGACGAAGTAGTATGGTTACCGCCGTTAGGAATGACCATTAAAAATGAGCCGTTAATGGTGACTTTTCTTGTACGAATCTGGTGTGAATCTAGTGCCCCTTTTATTGATCTTTTGGGCAGAGGCTGGTATTCTATAGATGCACACTGTGGAACAAATGTTCTAAATCCAACGTATAGCAGAACGAGGCCAAATGGCAACACGAACCTACGACGATAGTACCCCCTCCCTCGGGGAGCTCCTTTGGGAGCGCGTCGAAGCCGCCGCCACCGCCGTCGTCCTGGTGCTGTGTGGGCTAATCGGTTTCTTCAGTACAGTAGGGGCAGCTAAGGTCCTCCTGCCACTGACCACCGGCGAAATCACCTATGAAGTGATCGAACCGCAAGGACATACCTATGCCACCACAGCGCTGGGGGAGGCAGCCGCGACGACGACGCTCTCCAGCGTATTCACGCCGGAAGTACGTTATTGGGAGCCGCTGATCAATGCCTGGGCTGTCCTCTACGGGATCGACCCGAACCTGATCGCGACCGTCATTCAGATCGAAAGCTGTGGAGATCCGTCCGTCAGTTCATCGGCGGGCGCTCAGGGCTTGTTCCAGGTGATGCCGTTCCACTTCATGCCGGGCGAGGACATGCTTGACGTCCAGACCAACGCCACGCGTGGCCTGAACTACCTTGCCGAGAGCCTCGCCAAAGCCAACGGCCACGTAGGGCTGGCGCTGGCCGGTTACAACGGCGGGCATGGCGTCATCGGGCGCGGCTGGGCTTCCTGGTCGGAGGAGACGCGCCGGTATTACTACTGGGGTTCGCAGATCTACGCCGAAGCCACCTCGGGGATGGAAACCAGCCCGACACTTCAGGAATGGCTCGGCGTCGGCGGGCGGAACCTGTGTGCCCGCGCCAGCAATACCCAGCAGCAGTTGGGCCAGGTGGTGAACGTAAGCAATTCCTGAAACGAACCCGCTCTCGATACCCTCAGCAAACAACAGGCCGGACGAATGCCCGGCCTGTTTTCATATCCTGGAAGGAACGAGCCTGTTTACACGCTGCCCATCACGATACACGCGTTCTGCCCGCCCAGTCCGAAGCTGTTCGAGAGCGCGTAGCGGATCGAGCGCTCCCGGGCGACGTTCGGCACGTAGTCCAGGTCGCAGTCAGGATCGGGCGTTTCGTAGTTGATCGTCGGGTGCATCACCTTCTCGTAGATCGACATGACCGTGGCGATCGCCTCGACCGCTCCCGCGCCACCAAGCAGGTGGCCGATCATGCTCTTGGTCGAGCTGACGGCGAGATCGTAGGCCCGCTCGCCGAAGACATCCTTGATCGCCTTCGTCTCGACCGCGTCATTGGCCTTGGTCGACGTGCCGTGCGCGTTGATGTAGTCCACTTCCTCGATATTGACCCGCGCATCCGCGAGCGCAGACGACATCGCGCGCGCTGCGCCGCTGCCGTCGGGATCGAGCGCCGCGACGTGGAACGCATCCGACGACGTGGCCATGCCGACAATCTCCGCATAGATCCGCGCACCGCGCTTGTATGCGCGCTCCAGCGTCTCCAGAACCAGCGCACCGCCGCCCTCACCGAACACAAAACCGTTGCGGTTGAGGTCAAACGGGCGGCTCGACGCGGTGGGATTGTCGTTGTACCCGGTGGCGAGGGCCGTCATCGAGATGAAGCCCGCGATCGCATAGTCGAGGATCATGGCCTCCACGCCGCCGGTGAACACCACGTCCGCACGCCCGTAGCGCACGAGGTTGAACCCATCGCCGACGCTGTGCGTGCCAGTAGCGCACGCCGTCGAGATGCACACCAACGGCCCCAGCGCGCCCGTTACCCGGCTGACGTAGTGCGCCGGGATGTTCGGCAGGGACTGGATCAACGAGAACGGGCCGGGGCGCCTCCCCCGCGATCGATAGCCGAACGACGCCTGCTGCGCGAGGTCATGCCCGCCCATCGACGACCCGAAATCCACGCCGACGCGGTCCTGGATCGGCTCCAGGTCCTGCGGCGTCAACCCGGCATCCTTCATTGCATCCTTCACGGCTGCCACCGCAAACTGCGCAGGTCGTCCGACACGCCGTGCTTCCTTAGGATCCAGGTATTCCGTCGGGTCGAAGTCCAACACCTCGGCAGCGATCTGTACTTCCAGGTTCGACGCATCGAAGCTTTGGATGCGGCGAATGCCGGACTCGCCCCGTTTGAGCCGCTCCCAGAACTCCGGGAACCGGCCAAGCGGGGTCACAGCCCCCATACCCGTCACCACTACACGGGGAAAACCATTGCGCGTGAACTCCATAGGATCGGTCCTCTGCTACTTACACGTCAGTCGTGGAAGCTTCTTCAACCGGCGTCCCTTCGACGCCCGCACGGATCGCCGGGACGATCTGGCCGGAAACAGCCTGACGCGCCTGGCGAATTGCATTCTTGATGGCGAGGGCGTTGGACCGCCCATGCCCGATGATCACCACGCCGTTAACCCCCAGCAGGGGGGCGCCCCCGATCTCGAACGGGTCAACCTGGCGGTACGCCTCACGGAACGCTGGCCGGGCGAGCAACCCGCCCACCTGGGCACGTAGATTGGCGCGCAACTGCGTACGCAGGATCTCAAACAGGGTGCGCGCCATCGCCTCCAGTGACTTGATCATGACGTTGCCGACAAAGCCATCCATCACGACGACATCCGCCTCGCCACGCAACACGTCCTTCGGCTCAACGTTCCCAATAAAGTTAACCCCCGACCGTGCCAAGAGTTCCGCGCTGTCCTGCACCAATGCGCTGCCTTTGCCTGCCTCCTCGCCGTTGGATAGCAGCGCAACGCGTGGCGTGCTCCGGCCCAACGCCCGCTCCGCGTACACGGCACCCATCAGCCCAAACTGAGCCAGCCACTCCGGGCGGCAGTCCGTGTTCGCGCCGATGTCCACCAGGATCATCGAGTGGCCGCTGACGGAGAGGATCGTGGAGAGGGCGGGGCGGTGAATGCCGGGGATCCGCCGCAGCGTGTGCAGCGTGGCGATCGCCAGGACGGCGCCGGTGTTCCCCGCCGTCACGAACGCATCACCCTCACCGGACTGGACGAGGCGCATCCCCACATGCATCGACGAATTGGGCTTGCTGCGCCCCACGCTGCCCGGCTTGTCGTCCATGGTGACCGCTTCCGGCGCGTGAACGACCTCCAGCGGCAGGCCCTCGGCCTGATGCGGGCGCAGCGCGGCCTCGATCCGTTCCCGGTCGCCCACCAGCACGATCGGATCGCCGTACTCACGCGCGGCCATCACAGCCCCTTCTACATCCGGGGCCGGGTTTCGGTCGCTGCCCATGGCATCTACGACAATGCGCATCCTGACGCCTTCCGTTCATTGCGCTTGAATATGCAAGTAATCCCTGATTTTACGCCTGTCGAGGGCCAACTGCCAGCCATTGACAAGCCCCACCGGGCGTGTCTAATGCCTCCTGCATTGCCCTGGTGGCGGAATTGGCATACGCGGCAGGTTGAGGGCCTGTGCCCTTTGGGCGTGGAGGTTCGAGTCCTCTCCGGGGCACTCACGAACGAGGGCGAGACAGGCGGGCGCTTGGTGGACATGATAGAGTTTCCTGCGCCCGCTTGTTTCTGTTTATCCGGAGAAATCGATTACAGAGGAGCGCATCATGCCAGCGTATCGAGTTCCATCTTTCGTCGAGCCGGCTCCCCCAGGCCCCAATGAGGCCGTCCTCGTCGCCAGCGGCGACCTCCGGCTGTCGGCCAACCAGGAGTGCTGGGCCGCCCAGGCGGACATGGAGCGGCACGTCA
>CAZGLU010000089.1:0-8862 GCA_964526095.1 uncultured Anaerolineaceae bacterium
CTGCTCGGCTGCGGCACGAACACGATGCGCCTGATCCCGCCGCTGACGGTGGACCGGGCGACGATCGACGCCGCGCTGCCGATCCTGGAGCGCGCGATCGCGCGGGCGGAAGAGGACTGCCTGCCGTAAACAGCGGCCAGCCAGGAGCACGTGAAGACCGCACCCCCTTCCCCCTCGCCAACTTGATTGGCGAGGGGGAATTTTTGTCTTGTGCAGGGGCGCAGCAAGGGCATAACTATCAGAATCACGCAAGAATTCCACTAGAGAAACACAAAAAAGACGTAGCTGGCGCCCGGCGCATGATACAATCACAGCACTATGTTTCTGCTGCCTGATTACCGCGTCCGCCAGCGGGACTACCTGCTGAACATCAGCCGCGCCATCACGGCCCAATTGGACCTGGGCGAAGTGCTGCGCATGATCCTGCAAGCCGCCACCTCGATGCTGGCGGGCGAGGCAGGCATCATCGCATTGTACGATGGCGAGCGGTTCCGCACGCGGGCGCTGATCGGCATCCCCAACGACCAGGCGAAACTGTTTGACCCGCTGTTTGAGGACCTGACCTACGCGCCGGACAGCGGCTTCGACGTGCCCGTGCTGCACGCCAAGATGCGCAGGGTGGCGCGCAAGATAGACCTGAACCTGCGCCAGGTCGTCGCGCTGCCGATGATCATGGCGGACCACATGCTCGGCATCCTGTTCATCTTCCGCGCCTACGCCGGGCAGCCCACCGAGAACGACCACCGGCTGCTGCAAAGCTTCGCGGACCAGGCGGCGATCGCCGTGCACAACGCGTGGATGTACGAGTTCGCCAATCAGGAGCGGCAGCGCCTCGCCGCGATCATCGACAACAGCGCGGACGGCGTCATGATCCTGGACGGGCACCTGCGCATCGAGCGCTGGAACCGCGCGCTGAGCCGCATCAGCGGGTGGACCGCCGAGCAGGTCATGCAGCGCCCGCACGACGTCATCATCCGCTGGAAGCGCATCGACGTGGGCATGACGCTGGAGGACGCGCTGCGCGCCGGGTGGCCGTACAACGAGCCGCCGGAGGGCCAGCCCAACATGCTGTACGTCGAGGGCGACCTCGAACGGCTCGACGGCTCGTGGATCAGCGTGGGCATCACCTACGCGCCGCTCTTTCGGGGCACCGGCGAGCTGCAAAACGTGATCGCCAACGTGCGCGACATCACCAACTTCCGCGAAGCCGAGCAGTTGAAGTCCACGTTTATCTCGGTCGTGTCGCACGAGTTGAAAACGCCGGTCGCGCTGATCAAGGGCTACGCCGACACGCTGCGCCGCGAGGACGCCGCCTGGGACGCCGAAACGTTCCGGCGCGGCCTGCGCGTGATCGAGGAGGAGGCCGACCGGCTGACCGAGCTGATCGAGAACCTGCTGGCCGCCTCCAAGCTGCAGGCGGAGGGCATGCGCCTGCAACTCGACGACGTGAACCTGCGCGCCATCGTCGAGCAGGCCGTGGAGCGCTTCCAGACGCAGACCGACAAACACACGCTGACCATCAACTTCCCGGAGGACTTCCCGATCAACTGAGGCGACGCCGACCGGCTGCGGCAGGTGATCGACAACCTGGTGAGCAACGCGATCAAGTACTCGCCCGACGGCGGGGAGATCGTGATCAGCGGCACCTACGACGACGCGCAGGTGCGCATCTCCGTCCGGGACCAGGGGCCGGGGTTGGCGCCCGACCAACTGCGGCGCGTCTTCGAGCGGTTCTACCGCGTGGACAACGCGCTGACGAACAACGTCCAGGGCACGGGGCTGGGGCTGTACCTCGCCAACGCCGTGATCAAAGCGCACGGCGGGCGCATCTGGGCCAGCAACAACCCGGACGGCGGCGCGACCTTCACCTTCACCGTGCCGCGCCAGGACTGAACCACCCGCCCGTGCCCTCTTTTCGGCACAGCGGCGCGGCACGCGGTACACTTCACTGGCCCCTTTGCCGGCATGCGCACCGATAGCCATTGCAGGAGTAAGCTTCATGAGCCAAGTTGTACGAACCATGCTGACTTGCCCGCGCTGCGGTCAGTCATTTACGGGCGTCGTTGAGCAGATTGTGGACGTGGACCGCGATCCCCAGGCCAAAGCCCGCTTCCTCTCCGGACGTGTGAATCAGGTCACCTGTCCCAACTGCGGCTTCGTGATGGCCGTCGGCACGCCGCTGGTGTATCACGACGGCGCGAAAGAGCTGTTCATCACGTACGTGCCGATGGAACTGAACATCCCGCCGCAGGAACGCGAGCGCGTGATCGGGGACCTCAGCCGCCGCCTGCTGGACAGCATCCCCGCCGAGAAGCGCAAGGGGTACCTGTTCCAGCCCAAGCAGGCGCTGACGCTGCCGGGCATGATCGACATGATCCTGGATGCGGAAGGCATCACGGCGGAGATGCGCGAGGCGCAGCGTGAGAAGATGCGCGTGATGGAGATGTTCCTCCAGGTGGGCGAGGACCAGTGGCCCCGGCTGGTGGAGGAAAACGACGCGACCATCGACCTGGAGTTCTTCCAGATGGTGCTGATCACCGCCGAGAACGCCGCCCAAACCGGCAAGGAGGACATGGCCGAAGGGTTGATCCGGCTGTACAACTACCTGGTGCAGAACACCGAGATCGGCCAGCAGGCGATGCAGACGGCCCAGGTGCAGGAGGAAGTGATCCGCGCGGTGGCGGAGGACGTACAGCGGCTGGGCAGGGAAAACCTCAGCCGCGAGGCGTTCATGGACCTGGTGCTGAGCTACATGGGCGACGAAAACCGCGTGCAGGCGCTCGTCGGGCTGATGCGGCCCGCGTTCGACTACACCTTCTTCCAGGAGTTGACGGGCAAGATCGAGCAGGCGCAGGGCGAGGAGCGCGAGGCCCTGGCGAACCTGCGTGCCAGCCTGCTCGAGATGACGGCGGCCATCGACCAGCAGACGCAGGCCGTGTTGCAGCGCGCGGCGGACACCCTGCGCACCATCCTGAACAGCGAGGACATTGAGGCGGCGATCCGGCCCCGGCTGGACGCCATCGACGACACGTTCCTGGCCGTGCTCCAGGCGAACATCCGCGCGGCGGAGGAACGCCAGGACATCCAGGCGGCGGCGCGGCTGAAGCAGGTGCTGGAAAAGGTGCTGGAGGTGCTGCGCGAGAACGCGCCGCCGCAGATCCGCTTCATCAACGAGCTGCTGACCGCGCCGAGCGACGAGGAAGCGCGCCAGTTGATCCAGGAGCAGGCGCCCCGTTACGGCTCCGAACTGCTGGACCTGATGGAGGCCGTCGCGCTCGACCTGGAGGAAGGTGGCCGCACAGAGGAAGCAGCACGTCTGCGGAGCTACCGGCTGCTGGTCCAGGCGCACGTTTAGGATACCAACCAGGACACCAACCCGGACTCAGAGCCAGAAACACCAACACGTCATCGAACACACAGGGCGCGCCCGGCCTCACGCGAGCGCGCCCTGCTGATCTCAACGCTCTGCGCCGCTACCCGCCCGCAGCGGCAGGTGGGCTGCTCTGCGCCGCCGCCTCCAGCGCCGCACCCGCGATATCGGCGGCCACGCCGGGGTCGCTCTCGTTCTCGACCACCACCACGACGGCGATCGCCTCCGGCTCGTCGGCCTCCGTGACGTCCGCGAAGCCGGTGAACCAGACGTAGGGGCGTTCCTCCGGCCCGGCGAAAGCACGGGCGCTGTGTCCGTACAGCACGAGGTCGCCGCGTACCGCCCGGCTGACGAACGGGCTTTGCGCCGCCGCTTGCAGCATGGTCAGGCGCAGGCCGGAGGCCACGTCCGCGCGCAGCAGCGCGGGGCGGCGAAGGGGCACGTCGACGGGCTGCCAGTCGCCCCCTTGCGGCGGGCGCAGCGCGGTGACGAGGTGCAGCGGCACGGCGTTCCCCTGGTTGGCGACCGCCGCCACAATCTGCACCATTTGCAGCGGCGTGACGGTCAGCGTGCCCTGGCCGACGACCGCGCCCACCAGCTCATCGTCGGGGGTTTCGTCCGTCAGGGGCGCGGGCGGCGCGCCCGACGCGCGGGCGAAGCCGGGCAATTCCTGCGCGCCGAGCAGGCCGAGCGCCTCGAACCGCTCCCAGATGCGTTCCGGCTCCAGCACCGTGCCCAGCGCGGCCACGAACGGCGCCGGGCACCCGTACGCGTACGCCTCGGCCAGCGTCAGCATGCGGTCGGGCGTCTCCGGGAGGCAGGCCAGCTCCAGGCCGTTGACCGTCACCGGCTCCTGCGCGCCGGGGGCCTCGCTGTTCAGCACGTACGCGCCGGATGCCTCCAGGTCCGGATAGCTGGCGAGGATCGCGGCCAGCATCACCGTTTGCAGGGCGCCGCCGGGCTGGTACAGCCCCGCCGTGACGCGGTTGAGCAGCGGGGCCTCCTCGTCGCGCGCCAGTTGGTCCCAGTTCGCTTCGAGCGTGTTGGCGTCGAAGCCCGGCGCGCTGAGCATCCCCAGGATCTCGCCGGACGGCACGTGCACAACGACGACCGCCCCACTCCGCTCACCCAGCGCGGCGGCGGCGGCCTGCTGCACGTCAAGGTCCAGGGTCGAGCGCACGTCCGCGCCGAACGCAGGCAGGTGCAGGGCATCGTCCACCATCTGCTGCCACACGTCGCGGAAGCCCTCACCGCGCAGCGCCGCATCGTACGCGGCCTCGATCCCGGCCGCGCCATATTGGAAGCTGTAGTAACCGACCGCGCTGACCGCCTCCGGGTGCGGGTAGACGCGCTCCACGCGATCATTCACCGGGCGGCTGAGGGCTAGCTCCACGCCGTCGCGGTCGTAGATCGTGCCGCGCCGGATCGACTGTTCCTCGATGACGTTGCGCAGGTTATCCGGGCGGGCCAGCAAACTGTCGGACTGGATCACGGACCAGAAAAGCGCGCTCAGCCCGACGATGGCGAACGTGACGAGGAACGAAACCAGCACACGGGTCAACTCGCGCGTCATGTGACGCCCCTCTCGGCACTGCTGAGCACGAGCAGCAGCCCAACGATCACGAAGCTGGTCAGCAGCGAGCTACCGCCGTAGCTCACAAACGGCAGGGTGACGCCCGTCAGTGGGATCAGCTTCAGCACGCCCGCCATGATCAACAGCGATTGCAGGCCGAGCATCACGCTGAGGCCCGCCGCCAGCAGCGTGCGGAACGCCTGCTGCGCCTGAACCGCGATACGCATCCCCCGCGTGACGAGCATGGCGATCACGGCCAGCACCGTGACGATCCCGAGCAGCCCCCATTCCTCGCCCACCGCCGCGAAGGCGAAGTCTGAGTGCACGACGGGGATGATCGTCGGATGGCCCTGCCCGATGCCCTGCCCGAACAGGCCGCCCGCCGCGATCGCCATCAGGCTCTGCACGATCTGGTAGGCGCTGGTGTCGGCATACGGCCAGGGGTTCGCCCACACACGCACGCGCAGCGCGACCACGTCAAACTGGTTGTAGGCGACCACTGCCGCGACGAGCAACAGGGCCAGCCCGGCGAGCATCAGCGTCAACTGGCCGCTGGCGATGTAGAGCATCACCAGGAACACGACGAAAAACAGCGTCGCCGTGCCGAGGTCGCGCTGCCACACGAGCACGACCATCGTCACGCCCCACATCAGCACGACGGGCGCCAGGAACGCGGGCGACGGCAGGCGCAGCGGGCCGAGCCGCAGCGCACCGCTGTGCATGAAACGGTGGTGGTCCGCGAAATAGCTGGCAAGGAAGGCCACGAGCAGGATCTTGAGCAACTCCGAGGGCTGGTAGTAGATCCGGCCGAAGCCGAGCCAGATCCACAGGCGCGGGCCGCCGCCGGACGGGTTCTCACCGAAGGCGATGGTCACGGCGAGCAGCACCAGCCCGCCGATGAGCCAGGTGTAGCGGTAGCGGCGCAGCCAACGCAGGTCGCCGGGCAGCGCGGCGAGGCCGAGCAGCGCCGCCGTGCCGAACACGAGCCATAACGTCTGCCGCCAGGTATAAGACGGCACCACCCGCGCGACGAGGTTGATCCCCCAGCCCGTCAGGAACATGGCCGCCGGGAACAGCAACGGGTCGCGGATGGGCAGCTTTTGCTCCAGCAGGCGGTGACCCGCCACCGCGCAGGCGCCCCACACCACCACCGGCCACAGCGTCAGGGCGGAGCGCCCCTGCGCGAGCGCCAGCGCGACCTGGTTCACAAGGACGAACAACCCGGCGATGATCAGGAGGTTCCGCTCGCGCTGGCCCGGCGTCGGCAGCGTTTCCAGCTCGTAATCGTCGAGCATGTCCGGCGTGATGATAACCTGCTCGTCGGTCGTGTCGAACTGCATGGCGACACCGTCCCCACCCCGCATGGCCGCGTGGCCCTTGTTCAGCGGTCGAAGTACTTCCCGACCAGCGGCCACAGCCGGTCGAGCGCCTGCTTCGGCACACGCGCCCGGTCGGTGATCAGGGCCGTTTCGAGCGCGTGGTAGCAGTCACAGTCCGGGACGCCATCCGCCAGCCGCTCGACCGCGCCCAGCAGCGCCTTCTGTGCCAGCCGCAAGTTGGCCTGTAGCGTCTGAACGACCAGGTCAACCGACACGTCCTCCTCGGAGGCGTGCCACACGTCGTAGTCGGTGACATGCGCCATGACGGCGTAGCACATCTCGGCCTCACGCGCGAGGAACGCCTCCGGCGCGGTCGTCATACCGATGATGCTCGCGCCCCACGTGCGGTACAGCGCGCTTTCGGCGCGCGTGCTGAAGCGCGGCCCCTCGATGGTGACATAGGCCCCGCCCCGGTGGACCACGCCGCCCGCCGCCTCGATCGCGTCCGCCAACACCGCGCCGAGCGTCCCACAAAACGGGTCGGCGACGGAAACGTGTGCGACGAAGCCCTGCTCAAAAAACGACGCGGCCCGCTTGCCTCGCGTGAAGTCGACCAGTTGATCCGGGATGACGACGTGGCCCGGCGCGTAGTCCTCACGCAGCGAGCCGCAGGCGCTCACGCTGATCACCTGCTCGACGCCGAGCGTCTTCAGCGCGTAGATGTTGGCACGGTAGGGCACCTCGGAGGGCGACAGGACGTGGCCGCGCCCGTGGCGCGGCAGGAACGCGACGCGCACACCGGCCAGCGTGCCGATCAGCAGCGCGTCGCTGGGCGGGCCGAACGGCGTATCCACCCGGCGCTGCTCCACATCCGTCAATTCGGGCATGTCGTACAGCCCGGACCCGCCGATCACCCCGATACGAATGGCTTCAGCCACAGCGGCTTTCTCCTTCCGGTAAAAGCACTCTGTTGAACGGGGCTGAGTGTACCCAACACCACGCCGCCCTCCAAGGGCCGGGTCGCTACGGCTCGGCGGGCACGGGCGGCTTGGTCGCGACGGGGCCGAAGCCGGGGGTTGCGGGCAGGGTCGGCGTGGAGGTAGGCGCGGGCGTGTCGCTGGGCGGCCAGCCCCACACCTGCACCGGGCCGGTCTGGAAGGAGGCCGTCACCATGCGCTGGAGGGATACGCCGTAGAACAAGATACACGCGCCGATCAACAGCACCCACACGCCGGAGAGCAACAGCCCGGCGACCCCAAGCTTACGCGTGCGGGCCGGGTCGTACGCGTGGCGCGCGTTGATCACCGCCACGAGCGACAGCAGGAAGCCGATGACGGGCAGGCAGTAGCCCATCCCGCAGCAACTCAGCAGCGAGATGCCGCCCACCAGCAAACCGATCAGGCCGAACAGGTCGTGCGAGTTGCCCCGGTAGAGCTGGCCGTCCCCGTCCCGTGCGGCACGCTTGTGCTTGCCCACCGCGCCCGCCTGCGCGCCGATCAACTGCTCGGCGTAGGCGCCCGGCTCCTCGACGTGCAGCCCGCGCCGCCGCGCCTGCTCGGCGTGGAGCGCGCACAGGCGCTGGCCGTCCTCGGTGTAGTACAGGCAGTAGGCGCACAGCGGCACGTTGCACACCTCGCAGCGTTCGATCGCCATGCGCTCCGGGTGGTTCACGCAGTTGAGGGTGTCCCAGCCTTCCATGCCCAACTCCCCGCCCGCGCCCTCACGTCAGCGGCGGCTCACATACCGGCTATGTTTCATGATACCAGGGCAAGCCCCGCACGGTAAGCCGACCTCTGTACCAGCCTCTGTGCCAGCGTCAGCCCAAGCCGAGGCGGTTCCGCAGCAGGTCGTTGGCCAGATCGCGCAGCGCATCGACCAGCGTCCCGAAGGCCGGTTCCCAGGCGAAGCCCGGGAACGCGTGGTAGCGCCAGCCGATAACGACGTTCACGACCAGCACGGCCGCGAGGATCGACGGCAGCCAGGCGTAGGCCCGCCGCCGCTTGAGGCGGACCGCCAGCCCGCGTACGAGCGCCAGCAGGCCCACGGCGGCGAAGGGGTACACGAACAGGTACAGGTCGAACACGAGGTAGGTCGGCGCGCGGGCGATCAGGATCATGAACGCCCATTCAGCCACCAGGAGCAGCGCGAACAGCGTCCGGTTTTCATGCCGGATGCGGCCCGTCACCAGCAGCAGCGCGCCGAGCGCCAGCGCCCACTCGACGGGCGTAAACGCGACGGCGAGGATCGCGGCGAACTCCCCCACCGCCTCCTGCGCGTGGAGGTAGATGTCTGCGTAGCGCCCCGCCGCCAGATAGTCGAAGACCCACACGCCCTGCCGGTAGTGTTCGGCCTCGTGATTGTAGTACTCCAGCCCGGCCAACTCCACGAGCGCGATCCAGGCCAGCAGCGGGACGAGGTGCAGGACCAGCGTGCCGAGCAGCGCGCGCCAGCGTCCGCGCAGGAGGCACCACAGCCAGCAGAAGAACAGGATATGGTAGTGCCCCTTGACGAGCATCATCAGGCCGATCGCCAGCGCCGCCAACCCGATCGTGCGCCAGGAAGGGGGGTCGTCGCCGAGCAGCCAGCGGTCGAACAGGATC
>CAZGLU010000089.1:8872-9732 GCA_964526095.1 uncultured Anaerolineaceae bacterium
ACGCAGGCGCACGGCAGCAGCTACGGCCACGCTCAGCCCTGCCACCAGCGCGACCGCACCACCGAAGCGGCGCCGCGTCCAGCCGAGGAACAGCAGCAGCGTCAGCCCGACGAAGACCACGTTGAGCGCCAGCATCCAGAACATCGTGACGTTGTAGTTAACCTGACCGCGCACGCCCTGGCGCAGGTCAGGCAGGCGCAGCACGATGTTGGTCAGGCGCGGCAGCACGGACTGCACGGCGAGGTACACAGGGCGGTTGATGCGTAAGTTTTCCTCGCGCAGGCCGTAGGGAAACTGCGCCGTGGAAAGGACCCATACCGGGATGTCGCTGTTCAGTTGGGCGTAATGTTCCTCGAAGCGCAGGGGGCCGGTCGAGTCCCGGATCCAGGTGCTGGCCGGACGCAGCAGCAGGAAGGGCATCACGAAGATCGAGATCGCGGCGGTGAGCGCGAGAAGGGGCAGCAGCAGGCGCAGCCCGCGATGCGGTTGGCACGGGGCGGTCAAGGGCAATTCGGGGCGCGCGGAACGGGAAAACGGCTAGGACGCGGCCAGATCGTGCAGCACGGCGTCAAGCCGGGCAACCTGCTCGTCCAGCCCAAGCCCGGCCAGGGCCGCGCGGCTGAAGCTGGCCTGATCGGCGGCGCTGCGCCGGAACGCCCGATCCCCGGTCGAGGCGTGGCGCGCGCGCAGCGTATGGACGCGCACGAGCGCATCGGCGGCCTGCTCCAACGGGCGGCGGTCCGGCAGCGGCGTGGCGAGGTCAAGCGCGCGGTGCAGCGTCGCCTGGGCGGCGGCGGAATCGCCCTGCATGACGCGGAGATCGGAAGAGCACACGTCTGAACTCCAGTCACCGCTCATTA
>CAZGLU010000090.1:0-4912 GCA_964526095.1 uncultured Anaerolineaceae bacterium
TACACCCTATCCTACACTCTTTCCCTACACGACGCTCTTCCGATCTGTCTGCTCGCGCAGCCGGTCCGCCACAGCCAGCAGGCCCATCCAGTCGCCGCCGTAGCACACGAAAAGCACCGTCTTCGCCTCGTCGTGCAGCCGCTCGTACTCCGCCAGCAGGTGGGCGGGCGGCTCCCCGGCGCAGCTCGCGATGTACTTCAGGCGGCCCACGCGCACCAGCGTATCGCCCAGGTACCCGGCGACCCCCTGCCCCGTGACCGCCTCGAACTCCTGCACCTCGTCCAGGGGCAGCCCGCGCGCGGCGGCGGCCTCCCGCACCGCGCGGGACAGCGGGTGTTCCGAGCGCGCCTCCACTGCGCCCGCCACGCGCAGCAGTTCGTCGGCGTCATACCCCGCCGCCGGGACGACGTCGGTCACCGCCGGGCGGCCCTCGGTGAGCGTGCCCGTCTTGTCGAAGGCGACGACCTTGACCGTGCCCATCTGCTCCAGGTGCGCGCCGCCCTTGAAGATCACGCCGCGCCGCGCCCCCGCCGCGATCGCGCTCAGGAACGCCGCCGGGACCGAGATCACCAGTGCGCACGGCGAGGCCACGACCAGCACCACCATCGCGCGGTAGAAGCTGTCTTCAAACGTCCAGCCGAGCAGCAGCCAGCACACCGCCAGCACGAGCGCCGACCCGGCCACCACGATCAGCGCGTAGTACTGCTCGAAGTCGTCCAGGAAGCGCTGCGTCGGCGCCTTACGTGCCTGCGCCTCCTCCACCATCTGAATGATTCGCGACAGCGTGGACTGTGACGCAAGCTGCGTCACACGCACGTCCATCGCGCCCTGCTGGTTGAGCGTCCCGGCGAACACCGTATCCCCGACGCGCTTCTCGACCGGCATCGACTCCCCGGTGATCGTCGATTGGTCCACGCTGGACTGGCCGTCCACCAGCACGCCGTCGACCGGGATGCGCTCGCCCGGCTGGATCAACACGACCTCACCCAACTCGATCGCGCTGATCGGCACGGTCTCGACGCGCCCGTCACGCCGGACCTTCGCCTCCTCCGGGTACAGCTCGAACAGCGCGCGGATCGCCTGGCGGCTGCGCCCGATGGCGTAGTCTTGCAGCACGTTGCTGAGCGAGAACAGAAACAGCAGCACGGCCCCATCCCGCCACTGCCCGACCAGCGCCGCGCCGATCGCCGCCAGGATCATCAGGAAGTCGATGTCAAGCTGGCGCGCACGCAGGCTCTCGAAGCTGGCCTGCACGCCGTAAAAGCCGCCCGCCACGTACGCCACCACGCCGAGCGCGCTGATCGCGCCCGCCGGAAGCCCCGCCCACTCCACGACGAAGCTGAGCAGGATCGCCGCCAGCGTGACGACCACCAGCGCCGGCTCCAGCGTACGGCGCTCCAGCCACCGATGCAGCGCAGACCCGTGCTGAGTCGCCGCTTCCTCCGCCTGCGCCTGCGTGCGTGAGATTGCTACCGAATCGGACATGATCGCCTCGTGCTTTGAGCCATTAAAAAACAGGGCGCGCCCGCTCAGGGCTGCCCGTCGTCGGACCCGTCGCGCCCCACTGCCGCGAAGATCTCCCGGTCGGCGGGGTCAAGCCGGTCGAGCAGGTCCGGCCCGATCTGGCTGAAAATGCGGTGTGCGAACAGCTCCATCCACACGAACTGCCGCCCGATCTGAACCATATTATCGTTGGTCGTCACCGTCGCGGTGTAATTGGGCTGGGAGCTGGCGATCAGGACCTCCTGCTCGTCCACGACGACCACCAGGCTGCCCGCCAGCTTGTGCAGCTTACTCTCGTTCGGGGGATGGCGCGCCACCTGCCCGAAGTCCAGCGTGCCGCTTTCCGTCAGCAGCGCGCCGATCGCCACCCCGCGCGCGTGCGCCGCACGCAGGTCATCATATAGCGCACTGAGGCTCGCGTCCGTCAGCACGAGCATCGCCTCCTTGGTGGCGTGGCCGAGCATGTTCGCGGCGTAGCTCAGGATCGCGTTCTCCCCGGCGAACGTCCACAGGTGGCCCTCGTCCCGCTGCGTGTAGAGCGCCTCCAGGCCCGCGCGCAGCGACTCCAACCGCCGCGCGTACTCCGACGCGAGCCGGTCCAGCAGCGCGCCGGGCGGCATAGGCCGGTACAGCGTGGCCTTCGCCTCCTCGGTCTTCAGCACCGCGCCGCGAGCGTCCAACCGGCCCAACGCCTCGTACACCATCGAGCGCGGGATCCCGGCGGCCTTGCTGAGTTGGTAGCCCGTCGCCGGGTGGTCTTGCAGCAGTGCCACGAAGACCTTGGCCTCGTACTCGGTGAAGCCGATCGCCGCCAGGTCGCCGGCCAGGCTGATGTCGTCCATCGTGCTGACTCCTTAGGCTATAGTAGTTCTATTATAAACAACTATCGGAGAGGTGGCAAACAAGAAAAAACCCGCCTGCCCGGCGGGTGTTGGCTATTGCTGATCGGGCCGGACGAGCGTAACGGGGACGCGCAGATTCTTGCTGATGCGCTGGGCCACGCTGCCGAACAGCCAGCGCGAGATCCCGGTGCGGCCGTGCGTGGACATCACGATCATCGTCACGCCTTCCTCGGCCTCGACGAAGTCGGTGATGGCCTGCGCGGGGTTGTTGCTGCGCACGATCTGCACCTCGGCGCGCAAGCCCTCACGGCGCAGGCGGTTGCGCAGCGACACGAGTTGATCGCGTATCTGCTCGTAGGCCTGGTCGGCCATCTGCTGCTGGCCCGCCAGCGACAATTGGGGTTGGTACGCGCTGATGGGCGACTGGTAGACGTGCAGCAGCACGATGTCGGCGTTGTTCGCCCGCGCGATCTCGGTCGCGGGGCCGAGCGCGCTCTCGGACCAGGGCGAGCCGTCCAGCGGCACGACGATCTTGTGGTACACCGGGCGCACGAGCATGATCGGCACCGGGCTGTTGTTGAGGTCTTTCTCAAAGTTCGAGCCGAACAGCCAGCGCAGCATCGGCGTGCGGCCCTGCGTGGACATCACGATCGCGCTGGTGCGGGACGACTCGACATACTTGAACAGGGCTGTGCCCAGGTCGCGGCTCTCCAGGAACTCCTCGCGCACCCGCAGCCCTTCCCCGCGAAGCTGGTTGCGAAGCTGGATCACGCTCTGCTCGGCGTGCTCGATCTGCGTGGTGTCGGCCTCTTCCGTGACGACGGCGGGCAGCGCCCTGAGGTAGAGCAGGATCAACTCCGCGTCGTGGGTGCGGGCCAGGTCGGCGGCATACGGGACCGCGAACTCCGCCGTTTCGGAGCCGTCGAGCGGGATGAGGATGCGTTGATAAACCACCGACCCTACCGGCATGGCACGACCTCCGGCCTTTTACAGGATCTGGGATAGGAACAGCTTCGTGCGTTCGTGCTGCGGGTTGGTGAAAAAGTGCTCCGGCGTGCCGATCTCCACGATGCGGCCCTCGTCAAAGAACACGATCCGGTCCGCGACCTCCCGCGCGAAGCTCATTTCATGCGTGACGACGAGCATCGTCATGCCGCTCTCGGCCAGCTCCCGCATCACGTCGAGCACCTCCTTGATCATCTCCGGGTCCAGTGCGGAGGTCGGCTCGTCGAAGAGCATGATCTTGGGCTGCATCGCCAGCGCCCGCGCGATCGCCACACGCTGCTGCTGGCCGCCCGAAAGCTGGCCGGGATACTTGCGCGCCTGCTCCGGGATGCCCACGCGGTCGAGCAGTTGCAGGGCGAGTTGTTCCGCCTGACGCCGGGGCTGTCGGCGCACGTGGCGCGGCGCGAGCGTGATGTTTTGCAGCACGGTCAGGTGCGGGAACAGGTTGAACTGCTGGAAGACCATGCCGATCTCGCTGCGGATGGCGGCGATATTGCGCACGTCGTGGCTCAGCTCGATGCCGTCCACGATGATCTGGCCTTCCTGGTGTTCCTCCAGCCGGTTGATGCACCGGATGAACGTCGACTTGCCGGACCCCGACGGCCCGATGATGACGACGACCTCCTGCGGCTGCACCTCCAGGCTGACGTCCTTGAGGACGTGGAAGTTGCCAAACCACTTGTTGACGTTGCGACAAATGATGATTGGCTCACCTGATTGGTTGTTTGCCATGTTGGCGGTTCCTTGCTGGTACGGGTCAGATCACCGGCGTACGCTGCCCGCACCGGTCGTTTCCAGGCGGTAGCTGATGCCGGACATCGCGTAGCTGATGACGAAATAAATGATCGCGATAAACATATAGGCTTCGCGCTGGTACGGCCGGTAGATCGGCTGCCCGCTCACTATAGTATCCACGATCCCGACCAGTTCAAACAAGCCGACGATCGCCACCAGCGACGTGTCCTTGAACAGGCTGATGAACTGGCCGACGATGGCCGGGATCACCGCGCGCAGCGCCTGCGGCAGCACGACGAGCGTCGTCGTCAGGAACGGGTTCATGCCGAGCGCCCGCGCGGCCTCAAGCTGGCCCTTGGGGATGATCTGTAGGCCGCCGCGCACGTTCTCGGCGAGGTACGCCGCGGAGAAGAGCGTCACGCCGATCATCATGCGCACCGTCAGGTCGATGTTCGCCAGCGCCGACCAGAAGAACGGCACGATCAGCTTCGCCATGAACAGGATCGTGATCAGCGGCACGCCCCGGATCGTCTCGATGAACAGCGTGCACGTCCACTTGATCGCCGGGAGGTCGCTGCGCCGCCCCAGCGCCAGCGCCACGCCGAGCGGGAACGACGCGGCGATGCCCACGATGGTCAGCAGCATCGTCAGCAGCAGGCCGCCCCAATTCGCGGGCGGCACGTAGGGCAGGAAGCGCGATCCCTGGATCCCGGCCAGGATCACGTACAGCACCAGCGGCGACAGAATCCACGCCGCGATCGCCGTGCGGCGCACCGTCCGTTCGCGCTTGCCCAGGAAGCCGATCGTCCAGCCGTTGAAGAACAGGA
>CAZGLU010000090.1:4922-9721 GCA_964526095.1 uncultured Anaerolineaceae bacterium
TCAGGAACGGCGCCACCTGCAAGCTGACGAACTCCGCCACGGTGCGCGTGCCCTCGAAGCGGAACGCGTTTTCCTCGCTGAACAGGGCGCGGTCGCCGCCGGGCGGCTCCCCATACTCCGCGATGCGCGCCAGCCGCGCGTCCTCTGAACTCGAGAACAACTCGACCCCGTCCAGGTGCAGCCACGCATAGCCCTCGTTCGTCTCGTTGGCCTCGTCGTCGCGCGTCACCTCCAGCATGTACCAGCCCGTGCGCGGCAGGGACAGGCTTTGCGCGCCGCCGGGGTTCTCCGAGCCGGTCACGATCGCCACCGGCTCGCCGCCGCGCAGCACCGGCGCGCCACCGGCATCCAGCAGGCGCACGGTCAGCACCAGGTTGTACGCGCTGGGGTCCAGGGTTCCCTCGCGGATGGCGCGTATCTGCGTAGACCATTCCGTGCGCGATCGCTGCTCGATATAGCCCGGCGGCAGCCGCGCATCGTCAGGCGAGGTCAGCGGCTCGATGGCGAACGCGACCTCGTCGCCCTGTCTCCCCAGGAAGACCACCGGCGCGGGCGTCCGGCCCGGCTCGATCAACGCGTACACGGGCGGCTCCGGGATGCGCGCCCCGGCCACCGGGATCAGCACGATCAGGGCCAGGATCACAACGACGGCGAGGAAGCTGCCGCGCGTGATCATGCCCCAGATGCCGATCGAGAGGCCGGTGAGGAAGACCAGGATCGCGGCCACCACCTCCACCCGCCACAACTCGTTCCGGTTGTAGAAGCCGGACATGATCACGCGCAGGTTGTTGAACACCACGCTCCACTGCGCGCTGCGCACCGCCCACGACAGCAAGGCCCACAACAGCCAGCCGACCACGACGGCAGTCAGGATCGTCGCGAGCGTGTTCGTCACGCTGCTGAACAGGTTCTGCCGTGCCCAACCCAACGGCCCGACGGTCGTGATCGGCGGGCGTCGGCTGGGGGGCGGCGCGGCGGGCGCCACGTAGAAATCGGTGTCGGAGTAGGTCCGCCGCATTTCAGCGCTCCTTCAGCCGCATGAGGTAGTTGAGCGTATTCATGATCAGCGAGATGATGAGGCTGATCGTAAGGTAGATGACCATCATCGCCGCAAACAGCGTGACGGATTGCCCCGTCTGGTTGGCGACGACGTTAGCGATGTTGTACGTGTCGAAGAAGCCGATCGCGATGCCCAGGCTGGAGTTCTTCGCCAGGTTCAGGTACTGGTTACCCAGCGGCGGGATGATCAGGCGCAGCGCCTGCGGCAGGACGATCAGGCGCAGCGTCTGCGCCTGGGTGAAGCCCTGCGCGCGTGCGGCCTCGATCTGTCCGTGCGGCACGGCCTGGATCCCGGCACGCACGATGTCCGCGATGAACGCCG
Organism: uncultured Anaerolineaceae bacterium; assembly: GCA_964526095.1. Lineage (GTDB taxonomy): Bacteria > Chloroflexota > Anaerolineae > Aggregatilineales > Aggregatilineaceae > Aggregatilinea. The sequence continues at coordinate 6,304 of CAZGLU010000090.1, forward strand.
CCGTGTAGAGGATCAGCCCCAGGGTCAGCGCCGTGTACTCCGCCGAGAGGCGCGCCCCGCCGGTGAAGTTGAAGCCCTGTAGCTCCGGCTCCTCGACGCTGAAGGGACGCCCGGCGATCAGCCATCCCGCCGCGCCAAACACCAGCACGGTCGGCACCGAATAGAGCAGCACGTTCGCGGGCGTGCCGGTCCGCTCCTGCAAGCGCAGCCGCCAGATCCACAGCCCTGCCGCGATGAGGACGCCGATTGCCAGCGCCGCCCAGAAGATCGGCGCGTCTTCCGTGCCCTGCACCAGCGGGTAGTTGATCGCGCGCCGGTTGATGAAGATCGACCCCGGCAACTCGATCGAATCGCGCAGCGTTTCAGGCAGCACCAGCCGCAGGCCGCGGTAGATGAAATAGAGCTGCACCAGCAGCGGCGTGTTCCGGAAGATCTCGATGTAAACGGCGGATACGCCGCGCAGCAGCGCGTTGGTCGCCAGCCGCCCGATCCCGGCCAGCACGCCGAGCACGGTCGCGCCCGCCAGCCCGACGATCACCACGCGCAGCGTGTTCTTCACCCCGGCCCACAGCGCCTGGAGGTTCGAGGACTGGCCGGGGTTGAAGTCCATCTGCCCTTCGGAGATCTGCGTGCCGAACGGCCGCGTCAGGATGCCGAAGTCGATCGCCAAACGGCTGCGCTCCAACCCGGTGACCAGATTGTTGAGCAACGTGTAGAAGAAGACGACGACCAGCACGACAAACACGATCTGAAGGAAGATCTGGATCACACGGATGTCGCGCCAGAACGGGACCGGCGCATGGGGCGAGCGGGCTGCGCGCGGTGGAGATTGCTGGGTCATAGCTTACCCCGCAGTTCAAAAGACGACACCTGAGGGGAGTGGTCGTGCCCGTAAGTCTCTTGAATGGTCATGTACGTGCCGTTCTTCAAAAAGTGAATATTGGTGTAGCTTACCCCATGAGACCCGCTGCCTCGCACCCGGCGGGTGCAGGGGCACGGCCGCGCCCCTGCACCCCGTCCCCGCGCCGCACGTTACGGCAGCCGGGGCCGTCTAGGTCCGAACTCCAGGTCCGATCAATGGACGGTTAACGCCACGGCGGCGAGTACTGCAGGCCGCCATCCGTCCACTGCGCGTTCTGCCCCCGGTCGTGGCCGAGGGCGCTGTCGGGGCCGACGTTGCGGTCGAAGATCTCGCCGTAGTTGCCAACGGCGCGGATCACGTTCACCACGAAGTCGTTATCCAGCCCCAGCAGCGTGCCGGTCGCGGCGTCACCCTGCCCCAGGAAGCGCCGGATCTCCTCGTTGTCGGAGGTCAGGAACTCGTCCACGTTCTCGGAGTTAATGCCGAATTCCTCGGCCTGGATCGTCGCATACACCACCCAACGAATGATGTCACCCCACTGAGCGTCGCCCGCCAGATACGCCGGGCCGAGCGGTTCCTTCGAGATCACATCCCCGAGGATGACCATCGAACCGGGATCGGCGGCGTTCGAGCGCAGACCGGCAAGCTGGCTGCGGTCCGAGGTGAGCGCGTCGCAGCGGCCTTCCTCGAAAGCAGAGATCGTTTCGCTCGCCTGCTCGAAGGGCACCAACTCGTACTGCAACCCGCGCGATTCCATGGCCTCGGTGATGTTCAACTCGGTCGTCGTGCCGGTCAGCGTGCAGATCGACGCCCCGTTCAATTCATCGATCGATGACACACCGGCGTCCGCGCGCACCATCACGCCCTGCCCGTCGTAGAACGTCGTCGGCCCGAAGTCCAGGCCCAACTCGGCATCACGTGACAGCGTATAGGTCGTGTTGCGGAACAGGACATCCACCTGCCCCGTCTGGACGGCGGTGAAGCGCTCCTGCGTCGTCAACTGGATGAACGTCAGGTTGTCATCCGTCACCTCGCCGAAGATCGCAGCCGCCACCGCGCGGCAGAAATCGGCGTCGAACCCTTCCATCACGTTGGTGTCCGGGTTCAGCGCGGCGAAGCCGGGGAGTTGGCCGTTCACGCCGCAGTTCAAGACACCACGCGCACGCACCTGGTCCAAAATACCGGTGCCATCATCCTGGGCGAAAGCTACGGCGGGGAGGCTCAGTGCCGCTACCAGCACGACAACCAGAACAGCAAGCGGGATCGTGCGAAGTCTCTTCATTTCAGTCTCCTCATCATGCCTGGTACTGGGTGAAAGGCTCAGCTAGCTCGCGCGTTTTTTCTATTTAAACCTCCTTTGCGCTGCGTTGTAATGGAACCCTTTACACTAATATATAGTACCGTCAATATTAATCGAGTTTCCCCCTCGATGTCAAAATCTTTGTGTAAATACAATAAAACGCCCGCCTCCGCGTCGGCGGAAAAGCGGGCGACCAGGGTGCCGGATGAGCCGATTTCAGTCCTCAAGCCGGACGTAAATCCTCTTGTTAATCTTTCCTTTACTCTTATAGTCGGTCACGCGGATGCGCCCTACCTCGCTCGTATTACGCACGTGTGTCCCGCCGTCCGCCTGGAGGTCCAGGCCGACGACCTCGACAACGCGCACCTGCTCGATGCCCTCCGGCAGCAGGTTGATCTTGGTCCGGATCAGGTCCGGGATGGTGAACGCCTCCGCACGCGGCAGGATCTTCACCTGCACGTCGCGCCCGTTCTGCACCTCGCGGTTGATGGCGTCCTCGATCGCGTCCACAAGGTCCCGGTGCATGGTTTCGAACTCGAAGTCCATGCGGCCCTGCAACGGCTCCATGTCGCCGCCGGTCACGAGCGCGCCGTAGTCCCGGAACACGACGCCGCACAGGATGTGCATCGCCGTGTGCGTGCGCATAAGCTGGTAGCGGCGCTCCCAATCCAGCTCGCCCGCCACGCGGTCGCCCGGCGCGGGCAGCACCCCGTCGCCCTCGATCACGTGCAGGACGTCGGCGCCGATCTTCCGCGCTCGGCTGACGGGGTAAACCGTCTCGCCCACGCGCAGCACGCCCCGGTCATAGGGCTGGCCGCCCCCGCCGGGATAAAAGGCGGTGCGGTCGAGAAACACGCCGTGGTTGTCTTCGTCCACACCGGTCACGATGGCGTCAAAGGTGCGAAGGTAACTGTCGGTCTGGTACAGCAGGTCGGTCATGGGGGCATCCTCACCTGAGAAAGAAGCGGACGGCCCTATTATAGCCGCCCGTCGCGGGCTTCCACGCACGAACGCGGCGGATAGTTACTCTACGCATACAAAAGAGCGGTGCGCTGCCCGCTCTCAAAATGGGTAACAGGGTGATCCGACGTGAAGGTGCCGGTCAGGGCTTCTCACTGACGCCGATCCGCTCAGCCATGATCTCCACGATGTCCTTGACCTCCGGCCCGGCCCCGGCGCCATCCTCCGCGCGGGCATCGGTGAACATGCGCATGCAGAACGGGCAGCCCGTCGCCAGCGTCGTCGCGCCCGTGGCC
>CAZGLU010000091.1:0-5808 GCA_964526095.1 uncultured Anaerolineaceae bacterium
GCGATAATGAGCGGTGACTGGAGTTCAGACGTGTGCTCTTCCGATCTGGCAACCGTGCTCCGGTGCTGACGTACCAGTTGAGCCAACTTGTGGACTCGCTCGGCGGCGGTTGGCACCGCATGACGGCGGCGGCCTTCATCAGCATGGCGATCCCGGTGATCATCTTCCTGGCGTTCCAGCGCTTCTTCGTCCGGGGCCTGCTGGCCGGGTCGGTCAAGGGCTAGGCTGGTAGCCAGAACGTTAACGTATGATTTGTCTTGCATTTTGGGTTCATGTACAATGCACTGGTGATGATGTGATCGGCTGTGCTGCTGTGCCGCGATGCGGTTAAACGAGAAAGGCTGGGCCTATGGGACGCCTCGTACCACAGTTCAAGATCATGGCAAAACCTGTTCTGTCCTCGCTGGCGCCGGCGCTGTTTCGGTTGGGGCTGGTCCTGCTGGGCGTGGTGATTGGCTTGCTGTGGGCCTACCAGTTCGCACCGATCGAGTTTTACGATGCCGAGCCGGTCCACCTGGCCGATGGGTACAAAGACCAGTGGATCAAGCAGACGGCCACGCGACTTGAGGCCACGGGCGACCGGGAGGAAGCCGCACGGCAGCTTATCTCCGGCGGCGTGACCCCCGACCGGATCCAGACGCTGATCAACGACAATCCGGGCGACCCCGAGTTGGTGGCTCAGTTGCAGACGCTGCTGGAGGTGGCGAACGCGAACGCCGACGCCGCAGCCGAACAGGCGAAGAAGGTCGAGCGGACCACGCTGGGCATCCTGAGTCCGCTGCTGTGCGTCGGTGGAACGCTGCTGATCGGGCTGGTCCTGGCCTTCATCATGACGTTCTATTGGGCGGTCCCGATCGGTCCGTGGGCGAAACAACCGTCGCCAGGGGGGCGCCCCGCGCGCCGTCCAGCCGGGCAGGGCGCTCCTGGTGGGGCACCCACCGCACCGGCTGCGGCCACAACCTCGGCTGAACGGATCGCCGTGCAGCGGTCCGCCGCCGAGCGGAAGACGGATTTCGCCGCTGTGGGCGAGGCGCCGCCGATCGTGCAGCACGTCTCAACCTATGTGCTGGGCGACGATCTTTACGACGACTCGTTCAGCATCGAAACCGCCAACGGGGAGTTCCTGGGTGAGTGTGGCTCCGGCATCTCCGAGACGATCGGGGTTGGGGAGCCAAAGAAGGTCACGGCGACCGAGGTCTGGTTGTTCGACAAGAACGACATCCGCACCGTGACGAAGGTGTTGATGAGCGAGCACGCCTACAACGATCAGGCGCTGCGGACCAAGCTCGCGCCGAAGGGCGAGGCCGTGCTGGTTGAGGAAGGCGGCATCACGACGCTCGAAACGCAGACCCTGCGCCTCCAGGTGCGGATCGTGAACCTGGCCTACGGTGACGGCGCCCTGCCGCCGCGCAGCTATTTCGAGCGGCTGACGGTCGAGATCGCGGCGTGGCAGAAGGAAGGTGTGCCTGGGGCCGGTAGTCCGCCGGGTAACGCCGCCTCGGCGTTCGGCGACACGGCGGAGCTGCTCAACTACTAGGCTGCTGGGCGGGGGCGTTCAAGTCCAAATGAACCACAGGGGTACGGATCGCATCCGTACCCCTGCTGTGTTACGCGGGGAAGCAGTTGCCGCGGTGCTCAGGTGATTTTCGTGATCTTGACCACGCGCTCGCCAGCGGGCGTCACCACGCTGACTTTCTCGCCCTTGCGGCGGCCTAGCAGCGCGCTGCCGAGCGGGCTTTCGTTCGAGATCTTGCCGTTGCGCGGGTCCGCCTCGGCCACCCCCACGATCCGGTACGTCTCCGGCTCCTCGTCCTCGGCCTGGATGGTGACCTCACTGCCGAGTTGCACGATGTTCGGCGCGTCGGGGTTGGGCGTTTCGTCGATGATCTTGGCAGTGCTCAGGAGCCGTTCCAGGTAGAGGATGCGCCCCTCCAAAAACGCCTGCTGTTCCTTCGCGTCGATGTAGTCCGCATTCTCGGACAGGTCGCCCTGGGCAATGGCTTCCTTAAGCTGTTGGGCGAGGCGAGGGCGTTGTACGTTCACCAGCTCGTCCAGTTCGCGGCGCAACTCCTCCGCGCCCTCAGCCGTTAGATACTGATTTTCCTCCATAGGACAACCTTTACTGGAAATCGCTATGCTGAAGACAGGGTGAAAAAAACGGGATTTCAGGGTCTTTGGAACGGGTCAAACAGGCGTTGCCACTCTTCGAGCGCAAAGCGGTCCGTCATGCCTGCGATGTAGTCACACACAGCACGGTGCAGGCCGCGCTGCTCGATCGCCTTCTGGACCGTGGGGGGAAGTTGTTCTGGCTCGTCCAGGTACGTGTTGAATAGCTCGGTGACGAAGCGCTCCGCTTTGACCGCCATGCGGACTACCCGATGATGCCGGTACAGGCAGTTGTACAGGAAGTCCTTCAACTCGCGGTTCATCGCGGTGAATTCCGGTGAGTGTACGACGACGTTGTGTGGCAATGCCTGAAGCGCCTCCGGGGTGGGGAGGTCGTACTGGTCGAGCATCTTGCCGGTGGCCTGGATCACGTCATCGATCTCCAGGCCAAGCATGCGCCGGATCAACTGGTGGCGGATCTGCTCGGTGAACCGCCCGTCCGTCCAGCCGATGCTTTCCTTGAGCATCTGCCAGATGGTGAGGCTGTCAAGCTGCTCAGGCTCGAGCAGGCCGGAGCGCAGGCCGTCGTCGAGGTCGTGGGCGTTGTAGGCCAGCTCGTCGGCGACGTTCGCGATCTGCGCCTCGATGCCGCCGCGCTTGTCCGGGTCGAAGCCATATGCCTCGCTGTCACGCACATCATATTCCGTTTCGTGCTTGACGATGCCCTCGCGCACCTCGTAGGTGAGGTTGAGGCCGGGCCAGCCGGGATAACGCTGCTCGAGCTTGGTGACGATGCGGAACGACTGCTTGTTGTGATCGAAGCCGCCATGATCCGCCATAAGCTTGTTGAGGATCGTCTCGCCGGAATGGCCGAAGGGCGGGTGCCCCAGGTCGTGGCTGAGGCAGATCGCCTCGACCAGATCCTCGTTGGCGCACAGCGCGCGGGCCAGGCTGCGCCCGATCTGCGCGACCTCAAGCGTGTGGGTCAGGCGCGTGCGATAGTAGTCGCCCTCATAGTTGATGAAGACCTGCGTCTTGTACTCCAGGCGGCGGAAGGCCGTAGTGTGCAGGATGCGGTCGCGGTCGCGCTGGAAGGCGGTGCGATATGCCTGCTCCTCCTCAGGATAGTGGCGGCCACGGCTGGCGCCGCTCTTCATGGCGTAAGGAGCCAGGGAGCGCGCTTCAAGGTCTTCGTAACGCTGGCGCGTGTTGATCATCTTCGTTTTTCGTCAGGCAATAATCAGGAATTACTGTCAACTATAACAGCTTTTGCGGCGCAGCCCAAATCGCACGCCCTGGGGGCAGGGGCGTGTAAGAGGCTGGCTGCGCAGGGGGAGGCGGGCGCGAACCCGCTACGGCAGGATCGCGAACGCCCGCAGGGGCATGGCGGCGGCGCCCTTGACCTTCAGCGGCGCGGCGACGAACGTGAAGTCGTGGCCGTGGAGTTGGTCCAGGTTGCGCAGGTTCTCCACGATCAGGATGTCGCGTTGTAGCAGCCACGTGTGAGCTGGGCGCTCCAGGTCGCGGGAATCGTCGGCGTTGATCGTGTCCACGCCAACCAGGCGCACGCCCGCGGCGATCAGGTGTTCCAGGGCCGGGCGCGACAGGAATGGATAGGTGTGGTACTGCTCGCTGCCCCAGTACCGATCCCATCCGAAATTGATCAGCACCGCCTTGCCGCGCAGGTCCGCCTCCGGCGGGAGCAGATCAGGGCCGGCCGCTTCGAGCGGCGCGCAGCTCCGCGCATCGATGACGATGCCCGGCAGGACGGTGTCCTCCAGCGTCAACGCGCTGATGTCGCGGCGCTCCGGGAAGCGATGATACGGCGCGTCGAGGTAGGTGCCGAGCGACGTCTGGAAGGTGATCTCGGTGATCTCGAAGGACGCCTTGCCCTCGTACTTCGGGCGCGTCTGCTCATGGGTCAGGAACGGGCGGATGTGCGGCGCGAAGCTGGTGTACGAGCCGTCCTCGTTCTTGAGGCGAAAGGCGGGCATGCCCGTTTCGATGGTGTGGCTGAGGTCAACGAGTTGCATGCTGTCCTCCCCAGGCAGAAACGCCGGGGCAGGCGGTGGTGACCTGCCCCGATGCAGCGAACCGAAATGATGGCTGAGGGGTGTGGGCGCGGAGTGCGCTGCCGGACTAACTCCAGCGTGGGGTCGGTGCGCTCGCTCTCCTTGAGCGCCATGACCTGCCGCAGCTCGATCAGTTGGTCGCGCAGCAGGGCCGCCTTCTCGAACTCCAGCGCCTTGGCGGCGGCCTTCATCTCATGCTCCAGCGCGTTGATCATCTTCTGAAGCTCGGACTTCGGCAGGTCCTTGGGCGCGACGGTAGCGGCCTCCTCCGGCTGATGGGCCTTGGCTGCCTGCTGCACGCGCATCGTCAGGTCACGCACTTCCTTGATGATGCTGGCCGGCTCGATGCCATGCTCCTTGTTGTAGGCAAGCTGGATGTTGCGGCGGCGCTCCGTCTCGTCGATCGCGGAGCGCATGGCGTCCGTGATCTTGTCGGCGTACATGATCACGTGGCCGTGAACGTGCCGCGCGGCCCGCCCGATGGTCTGGATCAACGCCTGCTCGGAGCGCAGGAAGCCCTGCTTGTCCGCGTCGAGGATCGCTACCAGCGACACTTCCGGCAGGTCCAGGCCCTCGCGCAGCAGGTTGATGCCCACCACGACATCATACACACCGAGGCGCAGGTCGCGCAGGATCTCGACGCGCTCGATGGTGTCGATCTCGGAGTGCAGGTAGTGGACGCGGATGCCCATCTCCAACAGGTAGTCGGACAGGTCTTCGGCCATGCGCTTGGTGAGCGTCGTAACCAGCGCACGCTCACCGCGCTGCACGCGCCGGTTGATCTCCGTCAGCAGATCGTCGATCTGGCCCTCGACCGGGCGCACGTCGATCGTCGGATCGACGATGCCGGTCGGGCGGATGATCTGCTGCACGACCTGCTGCGCGTGCTCGGCCTCGTAGGGGCCGGGGGTCGCGCTCATGAACACCGCCTGCCCGAGCCGGTCCTCGAATTCCTCGAAGCTGAGCGGGCGGTTGTCCAGCGCGCTCGGCAGGCGGAAGCCGTACTCGATCAAAATCTCCTTGCGCGAGCGGTCGCCGCCCCACATGCCGCGCACCTGGGGCAGCGTCATGTGGCTCTCGTCGATGATCATCAGGTAGTCCGGCGGGAAGTAGTCGAGCAGGGTCCAGGGAGGGCTGCCCGGCGGGCGCCGGTCGAGGTGGCGCGAGTAGTTCTCAATGCCGCTGGTATAGCCGACCTCGCGGATCATCTCCAGGTCATAGCGGGTGCGCTGCTCGATGCGCTGTGCTTCGAGCAGGCGGCCCGCCTTCTGGAACTCCGCAACGCGCTGCTCTAACTCCTGCTCGATGTCGAACAGCGCCCCGCGTAGGTGTTCCTCCTCGGTGATGAAGTGCTTGGCCGGGAAGATCTTCACCTCGTCGTGGCGCGCCAATACCTCGCCTGTGAGCGGGTCGAACTCGGTCAGCGCCTCGATCTCGTCCCCGAACATCGCGATACGGTACGCCGACTCGCTGTAGGCTGGCATGACCTCCAGCGTATCCCCTCGGACGCGGAACGTGCCGGGGCGCAGCTCCAGATCGTTGCGGCTGTACTGGATGCCGACCAGGTGGCGCAGGATCAGGTCGCGGCGGTGGACGGTGCCCGCCTGTAACTCCAGGATCGCCTTGCCCC
>CAZGLU010000091.1:5818-9671 GCA_964526095.1 uncultured Anaerolineaceae bacterium
CCGAGGCCGTAGATGCACGACACCGAGGCGACGATCAGCACGTCGCGGCGGCTGAGCAGCGCGGCGGTGGCCGAGAGGCGCAGCCGGTCGATATCCTCGTTGATGTCGGTTTCCTTCTCGATGTAGAGGTCATGGCGCGGCACGTAGGCTTCGGGCTGGTAGTAGTCGTAATAGCTCACGAAGTACTCGACCGCGTTGCGCGGAAAGTACTCCTTGAACTCGGCGTAAAGCTGTGCGGCCAGGGTCTTGTTGTGGGCGAGGACCAGCGTCGGGCGCTGGACCTGGGCGATCACGTTGGCGATGGTGTACGTTTTGCCGGTGCCGGTGGCGCCCAGCAAAGTCTGAAACTTCAGGCCGTCCTCAATGCCTGCGACCAGGCTCTCGATGGCCTGGGGCTGGTCGCCGGTGGGTTTGTAATCGGAGACAAGCTCGAAGGGAGGCATGGGCGCTCCTTATGGCTCTCAGCGAACGAATGTTCGGACCGGTGATTATACTTCAGATGACGCGCGCCGGCCACATACCCGGCTGTGAAACGCCGGGCTTACCAGCGGTAGCGCAGGGAGGTGGAATCAACGTAGATCGGGTTGCTGAGGATCCACGCCCGTTCGACGCCCTTATACGAGCGCCAGACCTCAGCGCGATACGCGCCCTCCGTGCGGGCGACGTGGGTCAGGTTCTCAACGTTGCGTTCCTCGGCCACGACCTGACCGTTGCCGATGATGCGGATCCGCGCGCGCGCCGGGGCCATGACCTGTAGCGTCACGCCCGGCCCAAGCTTGATGTGCTCGCCCATCACGGCGGACGCGCCCTGGCCCTGCGCCGAGAACCGGAAGCCGCGCGTGGGGCCGGGGATGTCGTAGCCGATGAAGGCGCGCCCCTGGGCCAGCGCCTCGTACAGCAGGCGCCGGTCGCGGACTGCGTCGCCGGTCAGGGGCGACTTAGTCAGGAGGTGCGTGTTGACGCAGCTAAACAGGAAGTCGTATGGGAATACGGTATGCGTCAGCGGCCCGACGGTGAAGCGGGTTCCGTGGGCGTCGGCGCTCCCGATGCCCACCACGGGCCGCCCCGTGCACAGCAGCTCGTCCCACAGTGCGAGCGTTTGTGGCGGCGGGCCGATAACCACATCCTCAGGGCGGAATACGTGACGCACCGCTTCCTTCCGTGATTGGATGTAGTCCTTGAAGGCCGACATGAAGTTCCAGACCTCCAGGCCGGTAAACCCGTCCACCTGGCGGTCAAGCCAGGGGATCGACGGCTCGCCCAGCCACGACACGGCCTGATCATCCGGGTGTGCGATGAAGCTCAGCCCGCCCGCGACGTTCACTGCTTCGAGCAGCGCCGCGAAGTCATAGGCGTACGGGGCGCACTCCTGCCCGGCGTCGTAGATCAGCAGGTGGTTGCCATGCGGCACGCGCGAATGATCGTGGACCTCCTCGCCGGAGAGCAGCAGCACGTAGCCGCGCTCGTCGTCTCCGTAGTAGCCGTCCAGGTCCGCCAGCCAGACGTTGTGATCGGTGAAGATGACAAAGTCAAGACCGGCCAGCAGCGCGGCCTCCGCGACCTCGGCGTGTGTGCCTTCCCCGTCCGAATAGACGGTGTGCACGTGCAGGTTTCCGACGTACTCATGGGCTGCCATGGGCATGAGGGTACAGCGCGCGGGCGGTGTTGTCAAGGCGGCGGCTGAGGGGGATAGCGGGCGCGATCGCGGCGAGGAACCGCCCGCGAAACGGTGCTGGGGCGTTGCCTGTGGACGGGGCGGCGTGTGGTATACTAACGCTGCAATCGAACCGATCGGAGCATGTCCCAGCGCGTAAGCCCGGCCACGGAGCGAAGGCGGATGCAGGACCAACCACCGGAGAGGCAGACCCCCAACCCGGCACAACCGGATGTGCCCGTGCCCCCTGAGCGAGACCTGGACGATACCAGCCATTCCCAGGATACGCGCTACGTCCCGGCGCGGCCGCCTGAGCCGGTTGCATCGCCGCGCCGCCAGGATAGGCCGGACCAACGTCGCGCGGGAAGCAAGCCACCCCGTCCGGCTGCTGGCCCTCCGCCTCGCGCGCCGTACGGACGGCCTTCCGCGCCGCCCGTGCCTGACTACCCGCCGCCGCCGATAGCGGCCGGGCAGCAACCGTACAGCCCGCCCCCGCATTCCGCCCGGCGGGCACGCACGCGGGCGCAAACGCCGCCGAGCGAGAGCGGCCTGTACCTGCCGTGGTGGTCGCTGGTGATCCTGGTGGGCGTGGTCGGCCTCGCCGCCTTCGGCACGCTGTACCTCGCCAGCACGCTCGGCCAGGCGGCCGCACCGGGCAACCAAACGCCGCGCGTGCAGGTCATCACCGCGCCGCCGACCCTGAGCCAGGACTTCACCGGCGGCGCAGGGGTGGCGAGCGCTCCCCAGGCCAATACGAGCGGCCCCGGCATCCCGCAGGCGGCGGCACCTGCCACCGTCCCCCTGCCGACGCCCGTGCCCAGCCAGACGCTGCCGCCGGGCGAGTTCCAGATCGGCACGCGGGTGCGGGTCGTGGGCGTGGGTCTGAACGGGCTGAACGTCCGCTCCGCGCCGGGCCTGAGCGGATCACAGCGTTTCCTGGCGTATGACGATGATGAGTTCGTCCTGATCGATGGCCCGCAGGACGCCGACAGCCTGGAATGGTGGCGCATCGAGGACCCCGACGACCCGGACCGGCAGGGGTGGGCGGCGCGCAACTACCTGGAAGCGGTGGACGACTGACGCAGCAGGGCAGGGGCGTCACGACCCCGCAGCCGCAAGCTTCAACTCGTGTATGCTGGCGTTTGGATTCGGACGTGGCTCAACTGAAACATGGCGAGGTGAACCGGCGTGAACGAACCACTTTCTCAGCAGCCTGAAAGCGTCGAAAGCCTGGCGGAGCGGGCCGCCGAGCTACGGCAGGCCCTGCACGAGCACAACTACCGCTACAACGTCCTGAGCGATCCGATCATCACCGACGCGGAGTACGACGCGCTGTTGAATGAGCTGCGCGAGATCGAGGCGGCACATCCGGAACTGGTGACGCCGGACTCGCCCACCCAGCGCGTCGGCAGCGACCTGTCCGCCGACCTGCCGAAGGTGCGCCACCCGCACCCCATCCTGAGCCTCGGCAACGCCTTCGACGAGGCCGGGATCCGTGCGTGGCGGCAGCGGATCGGGCGGCTGCTGCCGGAGGACGCGAAGCTCGAATACGTGGTCGAGCCGAAATTCGACGGGCTGACGGTGGTGCTGACGTACGAGGACGGGGTGCTGACGGTCGGTGCGACGCGCGGCAACGGGGAGGTCGGCGACGACGTCACGCCCAATGTGCGCACCGTGCGCACGGTGCCGCTGCGGATCCCGGTGTCGGCGGATGGCCCCAAGCCGCCGCATCGGCTGGTTGTGCGGGGTGAGATCTTGTTCCTGAAGAAGGATTTCGAGCGGCTCAACGAGCGGCTGCGCGCCGAAGGGATGACGCTGTTCGCCAACGCGCGGAACACGGCCTCCGGGGCGCTCAAACAGAAGGATGCACGCATCACCGCGGCGCGCCCGCTGACCATGTACTGCTACAGCATCGTAGACGCGGACGGCCCGACGCCCGAAACGCAGTGGGAGGTGCTGCGCTACCTGCGCGCGCTGGGCTTCCTGACGGCGGACGAGGTGATCCGCTGCTTCGACAACCTGGACGAGACGATTGAGTACGTGATCGGCTATGCCAGCCACCGCCACGATCTGCCCTACGAGATCGACGGGCTGGTGATTAAGGTCAACGACCTGGCGACCGCCGACGCGCTGGGCGTGGTCGGCAAGGACCCAGATCGGAAGAGCGTCGTGTAGGGAAAGAGTGTAGGATAGGGTGTA
>CAZGLU010000092.1:0-9632 GCA_964526095.1 uncultured Anaerolineaceae bacterium
CCCGACGCGCAGCGGCAGCACGCCGTTCAGGAAGTAGCTGATGTTCAGGATATGGAAGCTCTCGGCGGGCGGCAGGCGCCCGTTGAGCAGCACCCGCCAGCGCAGGCTGCGCAGCCACAGCCCCAGCAGCGAGATCGCGAAGACCGGGATCACGGTCCAGTACCGGGCGCTCGCCAGCTCGTCGCGCACGCCGCTGAGATCGCGCCGGAACAGGTACACCAGCGCCACCACACTCACGACCAGGCCGAGCAGCACGCTCGGCCAGCGATTCTTCATCCGACAGCGTTCCTACATCTTGACCCACTTGGCGGCCGATTATGCCAGAGGCGTCACCCAGACGCTAGGGATAGTTACACGCGCAGGCGGGGCTTTCCTCAGAACGGGGGCGGTCAGCCCTTAGCTGTTAGCCAAAAGCCAATCACTCATGGTTAACCGCTGTTTCGCAGTTGACGCTCCGCGCGGCGCGGCGTATAATAGCGGCAGTTCGCGGGTATAGTTCAGTGGTAGAACGTCAGCTTCCCAAGCTGAATGTCAGGGGTTCGAATCCCCTTACCCGCTCCACCAAGGCATGCCGCGACTCCGGGATGCCTTTTTGTTTGCGCCGCGCCCTCGCGCTCGTAGGAGAGCTGCCCCGTGACCGCCGCCCATTCCACGCCCTTCCCTGCTGTGGAGATCGTGTGCCAGGGGCCGCCCGACCGGCTCAATGAGGACGCCTGGCTGGCGATGTCCGCCGGGCCGCTCGGCGACCGGCTGGTAGCCGCCGCGCTCGACGGGGCGACCACCCGGCTCACGCCGCCCCCCTTGCAGCGTTACCTGGATGCGTCCGGCCTCAAGCTGACGCCCGCCGCCTACGCCGCCCGGACGATCCGGGACGCGCTGGCGCGGCAGGTCGCGGCAGGCGAATACGAGGACCCGCGCGCGCTGCTGCTCGGCGCCAACGACGCGCTGGGCCGCGCCATGCGGGACCTGTTCGGGGAGCTGGCGCTGGAGCGCATGGGCTTCCCGGAGGAGGTCTACACGGCGCTGAAGGGCGACCCGCGCTACGTGCGCCTGGGGCTGCCCGCCTGCGTCGGCACGGTGCTCGAGTACGACCCGCAGGCGGAAGTCCTGCGCTTCGCCAGCGCGGGCGACACGGCGCTGCTGGTCGTCTACCGTGACGGCAGCGTGTCGATCCCGACCGAGAACCAGGTCGAGGCGTACGACAACCAGGTGCTCAAGGCCGCGCTCAACCTGCGGCAGGCCAAGCCCAACCTGACCTTCCGCGAGCTGGTCACGCAGCCGCAGATCCGCAAGCTGAACCTGAACACCGGGCTGAAGCACAACTACGTGGACGAGCACGGCCTGCCGCAGCCCCACCAGGGGATCGGGGTGATCAACGGGCAGCCGGAGCTACGCTACTTCGTGCAGCACGAGACGATCGAACTGGCGGGCGTGGCGTACGTCTGCGTGATGACCGACGGGCTGGAATGGCCCGCGAGCGCCGACGAGGTGTTCAGCGAGGATCCCGACGAGGTCCGCTCGCTGCGGGAGGACCGGCGCGCGTTCATGGCCGCCGAGATCGGTAATCGCGGGCTGGCGGGGTACCTCGCCGTGCTGCGTGAGGTCGAGGAGCGCGACGGCGACCACGAGAACTACCCGCGCATGAAGACCCACGACGACGCGACCGGCATCCTGCTGCGGTTCGGGTAGGGGGTAAGGGACCTCACCCCCCGGCCCCCTCTCCAGTCTGGGCTGGAGAGGGGGAGAAAAGCCAATCACAGCGCGTCGCGTAGGGGCGGACCTCAATACGGTTTAACGAACGATCCGGCCAGCGGTGGGACCTCACCCCCTCGGTCCCCCTCTCCAATCAAGTTGGCGAGGGGAAGAAAAGCAAGTCGCAATGCGCCGCGTAGGGGCGGATTTGGGAACCCGCCCCCCTCCAGCTCGCCCGCGTCTAGAACGATTCGACCTCCGGGTAGGCCCGAACGAGCGCGTCGCGCACGATCTCCTTGTAGCTGAGCGCGTCGCCGAGCGTCTCGCCCTCGAAACGCAGGCTGAGCACCGGCTCGGTGTTGGACGCGCGCAGCAGGCCCCAACCGCGCTCGAACGTGATGCGGATGCCGTCCACCGTGTTCATCGGGTACCGGCCTTCCAACGCCTGCCGGACCGCCTCGATTACGCGCGCCTTCTGGTCGTCCGGGCAGTGGGGGCGATATTCGGGCGTGGCGTAGAGCGTCGGCACGGTCGCCATCAACTCGGAAAGGGGCCGGTCCTGTGCGGTGAGAAGCTGCACGATCCGCCCGGCGACGAAGATGCCATCGTCAAAGCCGTAGTAGTCGTCGGCCAGGAAGATGTGGCCGCTCATCTCGCCGCCGAGCAGCGCGCCCTCCTCGGCCATCTTGGCCTTGATCATCGAGTGGCCGGACTTCCACACCAGCGGCGTGCCGCCCGCCTTCTCCACCTCGTCAAAGAGGACCTGCGTGCTGAGCACGTCCGCGACGACCATCGCGCCGGGGTGGCGGGTGAGGATGTCGCGCGCCAGCAGCACGAGGATACGGTCCGCGCCGACAATGTTGCCGCGCTCGTCCACGACGCCGACGCGATCCGCGTCCCCGTCGAAGGCGAGGCCGATGTCCGCGCCCTGCTCCTGCACGATGCGGACGAGGTCGCGCAGGTTGTTGGCGTCCTGTGGGTCGGGCTGGTGGTGCGGGTAGGTGCCGTCCGGCTTGCAGTAGAGGCAGATGACCGTATGGCCGAGCGCCTCCAGCAGCGGCGGGCCGTACACGCCGCCCATGCCGTTGCCCGCGTCCACCACGATCTTCAGCGGGCGGGCGTGATGCAGGCGGCTTTCCGCCATGGCGAGGTACCGCTCGCTGGCCGTCTCGTCTCGCACGACCTCGCCCTCGCCGGTCATCAGGTCGCCCGCGTCGATCAGCTCGCGCAGCGCCTGGATCTGCTCGCCGTACAGGTTGTCCTTGCCGATGGAAAGCTTGAAGCCGTTCATCTCCGGCTTGAGGTGGCTGCCGGTGACCATCAGGCCGCCCGCGTTCCCGGCCTCGACCGCACACCAGTACACGACGGGCGTAGCCGCCATGCCGATGTCGGTCACACGGCACCCGGCGCCCTCCAACCCCCCGATGGCGGCGGCGGCGAGTGCGGGCGAGCTGGCGCGGTTGTCCCGCCCGACGACCACATCCCGCACGCCCCGGCGCTGGAGGTAGGTCCCGAACGCGCCGCCGATGCGCCACGCGAGGTCGTCCGTCAGCGGATCGCCGTACCTGCCCCGGATGTCGTACTGCTTGAACACCCCTGCGTAGGACATGGTCCCCCCTTCCCTTCGCTCACCCGGCGGGCTGCTGTTTGACCTGGACCGACTGCTCGACCCACACGCGGGTATTGTCCGGCACGTCCTGGGTGACGACCGTCGTCGGGCCGATCTCGCTCTTGCGCCCGATCTTGACCCCCGGCATGGTCATCACGTTCACGCCGATGAAGGCGCCCTTGCCCGCGATCAGGCCCAGCTTGGTGCGGCCCGTGTCCACGCGCTCGCCCTTGATCGTGCTGCGGACCGGCCCCTGGTCGATGCGCAGGTTGGCCGTGGTGCAGCTCGCGGAGAGGTTCACGCCATCGTCCAGGATGGAGTCGAGCGCCTGGCAGACGTGGGTGTTCACGCCATCGGCCAGGTAACTGCGGGCGACCTCGGTGCAGTAGCCGACCACGGACCGCTCCCCGATCATCGACTCGCGCACCAGGGCGTTGTTGCCGACGATCGCGTTGCGCCCGATGTAGGCCGGGCCAACGACCGTCGCGCCGTGGAACAGCCGCACCCCCGGCTCGATCACGACGTTGCCCTTGATCAGCACGCCTTCCTCGATGATGGCCTCGTCGGAGATGCTCGGCTCGGTGATCTGGCTGAGGAACGCCTGCATCACGTCGAGCACGTGCCAGGGGTACTTGATCGCCTGCCACGGGCCATCGTAGGGCACGACCTGGAACACATGCGAGCGCATCAGCGCCGCCATCGCGCGCTCGTAGTGGTCGTCGGTGGTGACGGGGCTGGCGTATTCGGCGCGGATCGCGTCCAGCAGGCGGGCGGCGTCGGTGTGGACGTGGGCGACGATGGCGACCAGATCGCTCGGCTCGTTGCCCGCGCCGGGCTTCTCAATCACGTTCGTGATGCGGTTCCCCTCGGCCACTTCAAGGTAGCCGCCGGGGAAATACTCGGTCACGCGGTAGCCTGCGAGGTAGGCGAAGGCGTCGCCGTCCTCGTAGGCGGTGAGCATGTTCTGGTGGAGCACGGGTTCCGTCAGGTCGTGGACCTGGGTGATGTAGATCGGCTGGTTGCCCTGCGCCTCAAGCACAGGCTCGATCTGCAGCAGCGCGTCGCCCATGCCCTTCGGCTCCGCCTGGACCACCACCTGCACGTCCATGTTGGACACGGTCGCAACCAGGGCTTCGATCACCGCGCGGTTCTCCGGGTTGGCGACGATGACGGCCTGCTCCATCCCCAACTGCGCGTACCGCTCAAGCTGCAAGCTCAGAAGCGGGCGGCCCATGAACTTGATCAGCGATTTCTCCTCCAGCGGCCACAGGCGCGAACTCGCGCCCCCGGCCAGCACAACGAGCAACGGCGTTCTCACGGTCTAGCCTCCCTTGTTGTGTGCGAGTGCCCCGGCGCTCACCCCAGCGCCCCGGTAATTGTAGTGTGGTGCGGGCGCGGCGTCCAATCGGGCGCGGGGGTCAGCCCCAGCCGCCGCCCCGGTCGCCGCGCACGAAGGTGTGCCCCTGGTCCTGCGGCTGGCCGACGAACATCCGCAGCACGATCGAGGCCACAGCACCGGCCACGAACCCGCCGATATGCGCCCAGAACGCAACCCCGGCGGTCTGGGCCGTCTCCACGCCGAGGGAGGCCACGCCGTTGATCGTCTGCGTCACGATCCAGATGCCGAGGAAGATCCACGCGGGCAGCGCCATGATGCCCCAATAGCCGACCAGCACGCGGATACGGTTAGTCGGGTACATCAGGATGTAGGCACCAAGCACGCCGGAGATCGCGCCGCTGGCGCCGACGCTGGGGATCGTGGAGCCGAGGTTGAACGCGATATGTGTGGCGCTGGCCGCCAGGCCGGTGAGCAGGTAGAACACGATGTACAGGAAGGCACCGAAGCGGCGCTCGATGTTATCCCCGAAGATCCAGAGGAACAGCATGTTGCCGCCGATGTGCGCCAGGCCACCGTGCACGAACATCGACGTGAACAGCGTGTAGAGGTCCTGGCCGTTCTCGATCTCCCGGGGGATGACGCCGTAGGTCGTGACGAAATCCTGCAACGCCTCGATGCCGAGCGTGCTCTGGTAGAGGAACACCAGCACGTTAGCGATGATCAGCGCAATCGTGACCAGGGGCGGCCCGGCCCCGCGTTCGTTTTCGTCGCCAATGGGAAACATCGCGCGCTCCTTTGTAGCAGCGAGGGGACCCCCCGAATACCGTCGTCCATCAGACTGTAGCATAAAGGCGCACGCAGGCGCACGAGGGGATAACAAAAAGCCCGCGCCGGGGCGCAGGCTTTACGAGTCAAGGTTGAAGGGCGCGGTGGGCGGGGCTTAATCCTCCGTCACGGGATCAAGGTCCAACATGCGGCGCACTTTGGCGACCAAGTCGTGATGCAGGATCGGCTTGGGGAGGTAATCGCTGGCACCGGCCTCCATACCAGCCATGACGCTCTTGGCATCGCCCCGCGCAGAGAGGATCAGGATCGGCGTTTCGACCGTGTTCGGGCGCTCGCGCAGGACGCGGCACAACTCGATACCGTCCATGCCCGGCATCATCACGTCGAGGATGATCAGGTCCGGTGTATCGTGTTCGAGCACGACCAACGCCTGTTCGGCATCCTTGGCTTTGAGGACCTCGAACCCGCCGCGTTCGAGCATGATGCCAATCAGAGTTAACGCGCCGATTTCGTCGTCAACCACCAGGATCCGCTTCATAAGCCGATGTCTCCCTCCCCAGGCGCGTGCGGTCGCTCCACCTCTGCGACTAGTGTAACATGGTTAGGCCGCAAGGCAAGCAGCACCAACGACCCAGCGCACGGCCAGCGAGACGCACAGTCCCTTCACAACATGGGCCTTTTATACAACGCTTTGGCCCGCCGCGCCACCACCCCACCCCAAAAAAGCATGAATTTCCCGTGATTCGACGGGCGCGGACCGCGTGCGGCGCCTCGTCAATTCGGGCGGGAGCCTCTATAATCTCGCCCCGCACCGGATGCATTCGAAAGGAACAACGCCTTGCCCCTACCGACCGGAACCCACGTAGCCTACGGCGACATCGTGCTGTTGATCGGCAAGGACCGCCGCACCTTCATTCGGACCGTCAAGGCGGGCGAGCGCTTCGAGTCGCACCTGGGCTACGTGGACTTCGATGACCTGGTGGGCACCCCGTACGGCTCGCAGTTCCCGACGCACCTCGGCCACAAGCTGTTCGTGCTGGTGCCGCACACCGAGGACGTGATCCTGCACTTGCAGCGCCTGGGGCAGATCATCTTCCCGAAGGACCTGGGCTACATCGCGCTGAAGCTCGGCATCCGGCCGGGCGTGCGGGTGATCGAGGCGGGGACGGGCAGCGGCGCGCTCACGCTGACGCTGGCGATGCTGGTCGGCGACGAGGGCCACGTGTACACGTACGAGCGGCGCAACAACATGCTGTCGCGGGCGATCGCCAACATCCGGCGCATGGGCTTGTTGGAGCGCGTCACCTTCCACGAGCGGGACATCGCGGAGGGGTTCGAGGAGCGCGACGTGCACGCGCTGTTCCTCGACGTGCGCAACCCGGCGGACTACCTGCCCCAGGCGCGGGAGGCGCTGCGCGGCGGCGGGTTCTTCGGGGCGCTGGTGCCGACGATGAACCAGGTGATCGAGCTGGTCGAGCCGCTGTATGAAGGCCCCTGGTTCCTGCTGCAAGTGGAGGAGCTGCTGCTGCGCTCCTACAAGACCATCCCGGAGCGCGTGCGGCCCGACGAGCAGATGGTGGGGCACACCGGCTACCTCGTCTTCGCGCGCGCTGTGGACCGTGAGTACCGGGGGGACGCGCTGCCCGACACGGGCGAGGCGGCAGCCGAGGCGGACGACGAGGAATAAGGGCGCGGGGCCGCGCAGTAAAAACGGGGCCTGTGCGGCCCCGTTCCTGTTGGCGTGTTAGTGACGGTTTGAGGTAAGCCCAGGGGCTTACTCCTCCTCGTCTTCCTCTTCCTCGCGGCGGCGGACCAGCTCCGGCTCCACCCCTTCGTCGAAGGTCTCCTCTTCCTCTTCCTCTTCCACGGCCACCGGAGTCTCGGCGTAGATGCTCGTGAGCACGACATCCTCCGGCTCCACGAGGTACGTGACGCCCTCAAGCACGGGCAGGTCCCCGACGGTCACGGACACGCCGACTTCCTGCAACGTGGAGATATCCACCTCGATCGCGTGAGGCAGGTCACCGGGCAGGGCTTCGACCAGGACCGCGTTGCGCTCCAGGTGGATCGCGCCGCCAGCTTCCTTAAGCGCCTCGCTGATCTCGCCCACGGTGACGATCGGGATCTCGGTGCGGACCGCGACATCCATACGCACGCGGTAGAAATCCAGGTGCAGCACATCACCGCGCACGGGGCGGCGCTGCACGCTGCGGACCAGTACGTTGTACGCCTCGCCGTCCACGTTGAGGTTGATAAGCTGCGTACCACCGGCCTTGAGCAGCGTCGGGCGCAACTCGGCCCAGTCCACAGCCACGGGCACCGTCTCATAGCCGGGGCCATAGACCACCGCAGGGATCTGGCCCTTATTACGAAGCTGCTTGACCTGCTTGCCGGTCAGCTCACGTTTGGTCGCTTTAAGCGTAAGGGTTTCAGCCATCGAAATACGTTCTCCTCATCCTTGCAGGACCGGCTGGCTGCTGGCAGCGACCCGCCACTTCCTGTTGAATCTTGAATGCACCGTCAGCGCCAAATAAGCAGGCCCAGCGAGCGGCCCCGGCGACTTTGAGCGCGGCGCCGGCGGCCCGGCATGGGCCAGCACATCACATTCTCGGCGGGGCAATTGTAGCTAAGGGCGGGCGGAGCGTCAATGGTCGATCGCGGCGGGGCAGCCCAGGCTCGACGGCGGGCGACAAGCCCCCTATAATAACGCGCCAGCGCCGCCCCACCGGGAACACAAGGGAACGAGTGCCACGCATGGAGACCGCCGCGCCACGCTGGACGCGTTACGCCCTGGCCGCCATCCTCGTCGCCGGGGCGTGGCTGCGCTTCCAACATCTGGGCGCGATCGAGTACAACGTCGATCAGGCGTACCCGGTCTGGCAGGCGATCCGCACGCTGGCCGAGGGCGTGCTGCCGCTCACCGGGCAGGGCACGTCCGTCCTGTTCGCCAACCCGCCGCTGACGGGCATCCTCTACCTGCCCGCGATCGCGCTGTGGCGCGGCCCGCTTGCGGCGTACCTGCTCACCCTGACGCTGAACACCTTCGCGATCTGGCTGGCTTACCGGGGCCTGCGCGGGCTGCTCGGGACGCGGGCGGCGCTGGTCGGCGCGGCCCTGCTCGCCGCCAACCCCTGGATCATCGAGGACAGCCGCCGCACGTGGGTCCAGGCGCTGGCGCCGTTCTTCGTGTGCCTGATCTTCTGGGCGCTCACCCCCGTGCTGACCGGGCAGACGCGCCAGCCCTTCCGCCGCACGCTGGCCGCGCTGGTCGCCTTCGCGCTGTTCGCGCACAGCTACCTGCTGGCCTACGCGCTGGCCGCGCCGCTGGCCGCCCTGCTCGTCATCTTCCGGCGGCGGGTGCCATGGCGCGCCGTGCTGATCAGCGGGGCGCTGTTCGCGGTCCTGATGGCGCTGTACGGGATCGGGCTGGCCCAACAATGGGAGGACACGCAGCGCCGCGCGTCGGAGTTCATGGAGGGCGACGCGGCCCTGCGCGGCGAGGCGTTGGGCCACGCGCTGCGGCTGGTGAGCGGGTGGAACTACGCCGCCGAGCGCGGCACGCGCGCGCCCGCCGACGACGCCGAGATCCGGGATGCGCTGGACGACGCGGCGCATATCATCTGGGCGGGGGCGATCCTCGCCGGCGCGGCGCTGGCGATCAGGGCGCTGCGGGGCAAGGAGCCGTCGAACGACCCCCGCCCCGCCCCACGGGATACGGCGACCATCCTGCTGGTGTGGTTCGCGCTGCCCGTCGTGATGATGAGCTACGTCGCGCGGGACGTGCACCCCTTCTATCTGCTGCTGAGCGTCCCGGCGGGGCACGGGCTGGCGGCGTGGGGCGTCCGCCCGTTGCTCAAACGGCGTGCGGGGGGCGCGCTCGTCGCGACGGCGGTGATCGGCACGGCGGCGCTCGGCGGGCTGAACGCGGTCCGCTTCGCGCAGGAGTCGGCGGCCCACCCCGGCGCGGACTTCCCGACGCTGCCCCTCCGCCCGGCGCTGGCGCTCGGCGACCGGCTGCGCAGTGCGTGGGAGCCGGGCGTGGCGGTCTATGGCGACGTGGACCCCTGGACGCCCGGCACGCTGATCGGGGAGCCGGTCCGCGTCGAGCGGGTGACGGCCCACGACGCGGCGATGCTGATCCCCCCGGCGGGCGGGCTGTACAGATCGGAAGAGCACACGTCTGAACTCCAGTCACGAGATTCCATC
>CAZGLU010000093.1:0-2521 GCA_964526095.1 uncultured Anaerolineaceae bacterium
ACCCTATCCTACACTCTTTCCCTACACGACGCTCTTCCGATCTCCGCTGGCCGTCGCAAGCGAGCTGGATTACCTCGTGGTTACGGATGTTCAGGGGCGCGAGGTGGTCGGCTTGCAGCGCTCGATTGCGCCGGACGGCCCCGCCGAGTACGCCGCCGCGTCCGGCACGGACCTGAGCGACGTGGCGCCCGTCGGCGCGGCCCTGGCCGGGGAGGTCTCGACGGGCTGGATGCGCGCCGGGGACTCTATCGTGCTGATCACGGTCGGGCCGGTGAGCCACCGGGGGGCGCTGGTCGGGACGGCGCTGGTCGGGACGCGGCTGGAGACGGTCCTGGCGGCGCTGGACCGCGATGGCATTGAGCTGGCTTTCCTCGGCGGTGAGGGCGAGGTATGGGGCACCACCCTGACGCCGGGGCGGGTCCCCTCGGACGCGCTGGCCCTCGACCCGGAGGCGTACACGCGGGCGCTGCGCGCGCCGGGGCCGCTGCCCGTCCGCGAGGTCGAGTTGTCCGGCACGGACCACCGGCTGATCAACGTGCCCTTCGTGGTGGAGGGTGCCCCGCTCGGCGTGTTCGCCGTGGCGGCCCCCGACACCGTCCCGGCGCTGACCGGCTCCAGCGGGACGCTGCTGGCCGGTACGGCGGCGGTCCTGGCCGGGCTGGTGGCCCTCGTGGTACTGTGGCTCGCCGGGCGGCTGATCAACCGCCTCGGTTTCATTGCGGCCACCGCCGAGGCGTTCGGCGCGGGCAACCTCCACGCCCGCACGCACATGGAGCCGACCGATGAGGTCGGGGCGCTGGGCGCGGCCTTCGACCGGCTGGCCGAGCGCCTCACGCGCCGCACCGAATCGCTGGAGGAGCAGCTCCGCGTGGAGCGCCGTGAGGTCTCCCGCCTGACCTCGATCCTCGAATCGATCCCGGATGGCCTCGTCGTGCAAGACCTTGAGGGGCGCGTGGTGATGATGAACGACGCGGCGCGCAAGTTGTTGGGCGGCCACCGCGCGTACCGGGCCGCGCGGCTGCACGACCTGGCCCCCATCGTGACGGAGGGCCTTGGCCCGGTGCTCGCCCCCGGCATCTACGCCCTGGGCGACCCGGCACACATCCCGCTCGATGGGCGGATGCTGCACGCCCAGGCGGCGGCGATCCTGACGCAGGAGCAGGAGCGGCTCGGCACCGTGATCATCGTGCGCGACGTCACGCAGCAGATCGCGTTGGAGCAGGCGCGCGACAACCTGCTCGAACGCCTGGAGGCGGAGGTCCCGCCGCCCGCACGGCCCCAGTCCTACGAGTCGCTGACCTCACTGGCCCGCGAGGTAACGGAGCACACGCGCTCGCTGCAACGGGTGATCGCCGAGCTGCGCGATCTCAGCACCTTCGAGCCGCGCGACCTGCGCGCCGGTCAGCGTGCGCTGGAGTTGAACCAGTATTTGCGCCAGATCGGCGCCGAGTGGCAGCCCCACGCCAAGACGGCGAACCTGCGCTTTCAGGTCCAGTTTGGCCCCGACCGGCGGTACATCCTGGGCGACGAGCGGCGTCTGCGCTGGGCCATCGGCAACGTGATCGACAACGCGATCAAGTACTCGCCGCCGGGGGGGACGATCACGCTCTCGGCCCGCCTGAGCGACGGCGAGGCCGACTACGCCGAGATCGTCGTCGAGGACACGGGCTACGGCATCTCGCCGCAGGACCTTGCCAAGGCATTCACGCGCTTCTACCGGGGTATGCCGCGCGACAGGGAGGGGCGCCCGGTCCACAAGCCCGGCACGGGCCAGGGGTTGTTCATCGCGCGGCGCGTGATCGAGGCGCACGGCGGGCGGCTGGACCTCGCAAGCCGCGAGGGGACGGGGACCACCGCCGTGATCCGCCTGCCGCTGACCGCCGACGTGACGTTGCCGCTGACCGACGAGCGTACCCAACCGGCTGACAGGCCGGTGAAGCTCTCGTCCGGTGGGCCTTACGACACGGTCCCACTGGCACCCCAGCCGCCCCGGGGGAAGCGCCGCGACTGATCGGGCACGCCACCCCGTTCCCCGGAGCGGGCCGGGCGGTGTACAATGTGGGTGTGGGCTGTGACCGCTTTCGTGCGCGTAGAGAGGAGCCTTGCAAACCATGAGTGAGTACCTCGGTCGGACGTTTTCAACTGGGGAGCCTGCTCCGGAGATGGGCACCTACCAACTGATGAACGACGGCCAGAACGTCGATGAGCGCACCATCCTGGGCCGCGTGATCCGCGTGAAGCAGGGCGATCCGCTTCCGCCCCACCCGGATACCGGCCGTGAAGCGAGCTGGCGCTTCGTGCGCGTGGACGAGACGCGCCGGGGCGAGGCGATGCACAGCACGTTCTAGGGATCGTGCGTGATGGCGGAGCCGCTGCGCCCAGGGTTCGAGCGTTTCCCGCGCCGGTTCGCGTCCCTGGACGAGCTGCCTCCGGCCGTGCGGGATGCTATCCTGCGCGTGGAGGACCCGGCGGGCATCGTGCTGTTGATGATCTTGCCACCGCAGGAGTATGCAGTGCAGCG
>CAZGLU010000093.1:2531-9567 GCA_964526095.1 uncultured Anaerolineaceae bacterium
ACTGGCTGCGCTACTTGCCCTTCGGCTGGCGCGTCACGCCGCCGCGCTGGCTCGCCTTCGGCCCGTGCCAGATCACGCTGGTTGAGGCCGCGCCGGATGGCGGCGTCCGGACGGCGGTCATCCCGTTCGCTGACCTGCTGGAGATCCGGCTCGTGTCCGTGCTGCTTTACGCCTACCTGGAGTTGGCGTGGCGCGGCGCCGGTCGCGTCGAGCGGCGGCGGCTGGAGTTCAACTTCGTCGGGGAACGGCTCGTGCGGCGCGGCATAGATCATATGCGCGACGTGCTGCGCGTCGCATGGCGGCAGGGTGCGGCCCCGGATGCCCCCGTTGCGCTGGCGAACATCATGCCCCTCAAGTTCCGCAACTACCTGCGCGCGGCCCTGCTGCCCGGCGAGCCGATCCTCGACGCGGCCTACCAGCCCGCGATCCGCCAGGGCG
Source organism: uncultured Anaerolineaceae bacterium (assembly GCA_964526095.1). Taxonomy (GTDB): domain Bacteria; phylum Chloroflexota; class Anaerolineae; order Aggregatilineales; family Aggregatilineaceae; genus Aggregatilinea. Next base: position 2,970 of record CAZGLU010000093.1, read on the forward strand.
AGCGGCGGCCGCGCCGCTACCTATCGCCCAACCGGGCCATCGCCCGCACGGACCACGCCTTGATCCTCGTCGAGGAGGATCACCCCGGCTCCCGGCGCGACTACATGATGGTGCAGTGTTATTACCCGCTCGCGCACCTGAGCGCGGCCGCGCTCGATGTGGGCCAGGATGCACGTTGGCTCCGGTTGTGGTTCGGCGCCCAGACCTGCGGGCAGGAGGTGCGCCTGCCGCTGGAGGCGGACACCTCCGCCGTGCTCGATGACGCCCTGCGGCCCTGGCTGGCGGCCCGCGCCCCGGTCCGTGCCCTCCTACCTGAGCTACCCTGACCCCCCGGTTCCGGTACGGTACCCCGCCGTGCCGGGCGGGCGCCGCCGTTCCTTGGCATAATTTGAGCAGGTCTATATTTCCCTATTTCCCTTAAAAAAGGAGTTGGAGCGGGCATGGAGTCTGATGTCCTGCTGACGGCGGGCGGCATCTTCCTGCTGCGGATCATCGGCAACATGATCACGACGGTCCGGTTGGTGACCATCGTGCGCGGCCAGAAGCTCACGGCGACGGTGCTGGCCGTGCTGGAATCGCTGGTTTTCGCGCTGGCGCTGGGCGGCGTCGTCAGCAACCTGAACAACCTGTGGAACCTGGGCGCCTACAGCGTGGGCTACGCGCTCGGCGGCTACCTGGGCATGATCCTGGAGCAGCGCCTCGTGCAGCGGTTCGTGTCGGTGCTGATCATCTCGCCGCACCGCGCGCACGAGGTCGCCGTGGCGATCCGTGAGGCGGGCTTCGGTGCGACGGAGGGCACGGGCATGGGCGCCAGCGGCCTCGTCGGCTCGGTCACGGCGGTGGTGAGTCACCGCGACGTCAACAAGGTGGCGCGCATCGCGCAGGAGATCGACGACAAGGCGTTCGTCACCACCGACGAGCTGCGCTCGATCTCGCGCGGCTATTTCCGCGTGGCGCGGCCCGAACAGCGGTAGCGCGACACGTCCAGGCCCGCCCATGACCGATCTCCCCGACCTCGTCACCCGAACTCTCGACCGCCACACGATGCTGCCGCCCGGCGCGCGCGTCCTGGTCGCGGTGTCCGGCGGGGCGGATTCACTGGCCCTGCTGGACGTGCTGCACGCCCTCGCCCCGTCGCGCGGCTGGACGCTGCACATTGCCACGCTCGATCACGGCATTCGCGGCCCGGCCTCCGCCGCCGATGCCGACTTCGTACGGGCGGAGGCGTCCCGGCGCGGGCTGCCGGTCACGGTCGGTCGGGCGGACGTGCCGGAACTCGCCGCGAGGAGCGGGCTGGGGCTGGAGGAGGCGGCGCGGTGCGCACGCTACACCTTCCTGCTGCGGCTCGCCCGGCACACCGGCGCAGACGCGATCGCGCTGGGCCACACCCAGGACGATCAGGCCGAGACGGTGCTCATGCGCCTGATCCGGGGCGCGGGCGTGCGCGGGCTGAGCGGGATGCGGCCCGTCGCGCGGCTTTCGCCCCAACACGTGCTCGACGGCGCGCCGCTGACCTTCGAGCCGCCGCTGGCCGGGGACCCGGTCGCCCCCGCAGGCTGGCCGCGGCTGGTCCGCCCGCTGCTGGACGCGTCGCGCGCTGACGTCGAGGCGTACTGCGCGGCGCGTGGCCTGACGCCGCGCCACGACGCGACCAAAGTCGAACCCACCTATCAGCGCAACCGCGTGCGCCACGAGGTCCTGCCGCTGCTGGCGGCGCTCACCCCCGCGATCCGTGCGACGCTCGCGCGTACCGCCGACGCGCTGCGCGCCGACGCCGACTGGCTGGACCGCGCCGGGGAGGCGGCGCTGGCGCGGGTCCTGGTAGCGGGGCCGCCCGGCATGCTCACCCTGGACCGGGGCGCGTGGGCGGGCCTGGACGTGGCTGAGCAGCGGCGCGTCCTGCGGCTCGCGGTGCTGCGCCTCCGCCCGGACCTGCGCGACCTGTCGTGGGTCCACGTCGAGGACGCGCTGCGCGTGGCCGGATCGGGCCGCGTCGGCGCGCAAGCCACGCTGCCGCGTGGGCTGGCCCTGCGCGTGACCTACGAGGCGCTGGTCATCGGCGAGGCTGACGCGCTGGCCGACGCTCCCACCGATGCGCCCGCGCTGCCGCCCGGCCAGGACCCGATCCCCCTCGATCTCGCGCCGGTCGCCCGCCTGACGTTCGGGGCATGGACCTTCGAGGCGCGCCCCCTCACGCCCGGCGACGACCCGGACGCGCTGCACGCCGATCCCCTCGCCGCCGTGCTGTGCGTCCCCGCCGGGGCACCGCTGGCCCTGCGCACGCGCCGCACCGGGGACCGCTTCGCGCCGCGCGGTATGGGCGGACACTCGCAGAAGCTCACCGCGACACTGATCGATATGAAGGTGCCTGCGTCCTGGCGTGGGCGCGTGCCGCTGCTGACGGTCGAGGGGCAGGTGGCCTGGTTCGTCGCGCCGTCGGCCCAGGGGCTGCGTGGCCGTGTGGCGGAGCCGTTCGCGTGGCGCGCTGGCTGCGCCGGGCAAAGTGTCGTCGTGCGCTGGTGGCGGGCCTAAGCCAGTCGGTGCTGATTTTAATGGTTTCCCTATCGGTTCGATTAATAATTGGTTGCGTTTTTCTGAACCTTCAGATATAGTTAAGACAGCGTAAACTGCGGTTCTTAATTGTTCCAAAGAGGCAGGTTTGATGACAGGCAACGGCGAAGAAGCATATATCCTTGTGGTGGATGACGAGGGGGCGATCCGCTACTCGATCAGCAAGACTTTGCAGCGGGTGGGCTATCAGGTTCATACCGCTGCCTCAGGTGAGGAAGCCCTGGAAATGATGGAGCAGCAGACGTATGACGTCGTGCTGACCGACATCCGCATGCCTGGCCTGAGCGGCGTGGAGTTGTTGGCGAAGATCAAAGAACGCGCGCCGGATGCCGTCGTGATCCTGCTGACGGGTTATGCCAACCTGGAATCCGCGATCGAGAGTCTGCGGCTGGGTGCCCACGACTATCTGACCAAGCCCAGCAGCAGCCAGAGCATCCGTGACAGCGTCGCGCAGGGGGTGGAGCGCGCGCGCAACCTCAAGAACCGGCGTATGCTGCTGCGTACCATTCAGGAGAACGTCGAGGCCCTGGCGGGCGAGGCGTCCGAGGGGGTGGTCAGCCAGCGCCGCGCGGACGCGGCACAGTCCAACACGCCTGTCGTGACGCCCGTGACGACCATGACGATCGGGCCGCTGACGATCTACCCCGGCCGCTACCAGATCTCCGTCGGGGAACAGCCCATTGACCTGACGCCGACCGAGTTCGACCTGCTGCTGTATCTGGCGGCGCACCGGGGCCGTGTTGTGCCGTGCTCGGAGTTGGTGCGTGAGGTACGCGGCTACATGCTGGAGGAGCACGAGGCGCGCGAGGTGATCCGCCCGCACGTCAGCAACCTGCGGCGCAAACTGAAGTCGTCCGGCCAGAACCCGAACATCATCGTCAATGTGCGCGGCATTGGCTACCGTCTGTCAGAGCCAGCCTAGCGGGCACCAACCGGGCGGGTTTTCAAGCCCGCCTTCCTGTGGGGCCGGTAGGTGAAGCCTCACCGCTGACCGGATCGGTGCGTTAAATTGCAGATGTCCGCCCGTCACGGCGCCGCCCGCCTCCCTGTGGTGTGGGGCTAGAGGATGGCGCGCGGCGCCCTGAACCGGGCCGGTGATAACAATGTTTCACGGCTGCCCCCGTGAAACTTTTGTTGTTTCGCCCCCCGTTCGTTAGCATCATAAGTATTAGTTGAATGGTGATGCAGAGGTCACGCGGTGGGGTTCTTACTGCGCATAGTCGCGGGCCTGAGCGGGCTGGCACTCGTGCTGGCCGTCAGCAGCGTGCAGATCGGCCGCTGGCAGAACCCCACGCCTCACTGGATCGCGGCCGTTTCCTCGCGTGCGCGCCTGAACACCTACGTCATCACCCGCATGAACCCGGACGGCTCCGAGCGCGTCGAGCTGGCGACCGTGCGCGATTTGGCGCTGCCGCCGGTCTGGTCGCCGGATGGCACGCGCCTGGCGATGGTCCTGGGCGACGAATGGCGCGCGCTGCACACGATGGACGCAGCCGGGCGGGACGTGCGGCGCGTCAGCCCCTACGTCGGGGAGCTACAGAGCGTCGCCTGGTCGCCCGACGGGGAATGGCTGGCCTACGTCGCGCGCACGGCGCCGGTCCCCGGTGAGGCGCCGCACATCTACCGCGTGCCTGCGCGGGGGGGCGAGCCGGAGCAGTTGGTCGGGGCGCTGTTCGCCGCTGCGCCGGGCACGCTGACCTACCGCGCGCTGACGTGGTCGCCGGATGGCAGGTGGCTGGCGTTCAGCGTGGAGGGCGACATTGATCCGGCCCTGCAAGGCGTCTATCGCCTCGACGTGGACGGCGGCACGCCTGAGCGGCTGGTGGCGGGCTGCTGCCCCAGTTGGTCGCCAGCCGGGGATTGGCTCGCCTTCCTGACGGAGGGCGAGGGCGGGGCGCGCGGGCTGGCCCGCGTCACCCCCGATGGCGCGCGCGTGGAACGGCTTACCGACGGGCTGAACGTCGGGCCGGGCATCGTCTGGTCTCCCGATGGCGAATGGCTGGCGTTCTTCGCCTTCGACACGGCGAACGCGTGGACGTTGTACCGGATGCGCGCCGATGGGGAGGAGCTGCGGGTGTTGGCCGCCGAGGTGGTCCAGCCTCCGGCGAGCTGGTCCCCGGATGGCGAGTGGCTGGCGTTCGCGATGCTCGCGCGCAACCCCTTCAGCTTCGAGCCTGCGATCTACCGCGCCCATGTGGCGAGCGGCGCCTTGCAGCCGGTGACCACCAGCCAGGAGGGCGTCTACTTCTTCCCGGCGTGGTCCCCTGGGGCGGCCCTGCCGCTGCGCATCGGGCTGCTCTATCTGGCCGGGCTGGCCCTGATCGCGCTGGCCCTCGCCGCGCGGTTGTCGGCGTTGCTTGAGCCGCCCCTGCCCGCCGGGTGGGAGGGCTACCCGGATCCCTGACCCCCCGCACGCCCCGAATGCGGTTTGTCCCCCTGTGGGCGGAAATCAGGGTTGTTCTACCGCCGGTTGTTGGGTACTGTTGTACTGTCATGCCACCTCTTCTGCGGGAAAAATGTTAGATGGGCAATCTGAACCCCAACCTGTTAACGAAAGACACTCAGGCCGTGTTGGATGACGCGGTCGACGTGCTGACGGCTTACGGCAAGACCCTGCTCACGCCGGAGGCGGTGCTGCTCGCGCTGATCCGCAGCCGGGATACCGCAGCGGCGCGGGTGCTGCGTTATTTCGCCGAGCGGCGCGGCGCCGACCTGGATCGCCTTGAGCGTCAGGCGAAGCTCGCCATGCAGAGCCGCCGCGACCTCAGCGGCGAGCTGGACTACCTCGCGCATGGCAAGCAGCGCATCGAGTTGAGCCGTTCGATGGTCATCGCGCTGGACGAGGCGTTGAGCGTGGCGCAGGCGCTGAACCTGTTTGAGATCGACACTGACCACCTGCTCGGCGCGATGACCGAGCGTGAGGTCGGCACCGCCGGTATGTTGACGCAGTTCGGCATCACCAAGAGCGCCATGCGCGACCTGCTGACTGAGTCGGAGTCCAGCGAGACGACCATACGCCGCACCTCGTCCGGGCGCAGTAGCGACATGGTCGCGGATGCGCGCGTGGGCGAGCTGCGCGCGGTGTACTTCCGTGAGGGGCTGCTGCGCGACCTGATGCAGATGCTCGGCCAGACGGTCAACCGTCACGTGCTGCTCATCGGCCCGGACGGCGTCGGCAAGCGCACGCTGGCCTACAGCCTCGCGCTGCTTATCGCGGAGGACAAGGGGCCGAAGGACCTGAGCAAGCTTGTACAGCTTGACGAGCGCATGCTGCTCGACCAGCAGGAGAAGACGGTCGAGAGCGGGCTGCGGCGCGCGACCGGCGGCATCCTGTTCATCCCGCACATCCACCGCTTCTTCGGCGGCGCGCTCAAGGCCGAATTTCCCAAGGCCGGGCCGCTGCTGCAAAAGGCGTTCCTGGGCGACGACCCGGTGATCATCGGCTCCACGACGCAGGCCATGTGGGATGAGCGCCTGCGCAGCATCAACGCCGTGGCGGAGAATGTCCAACTGCTGAGCGTGCCCGCCCCGGACGTGAACGAGACGGTCGAGATCCTGAAGGTCATCGCGCCGCACATCGCGGCGGACTACCAGATCGAGGTCGCGGAAGAGGCACTCAAAACGGCGGCCCGCCTCGCGCGGCGCTACATGAGCGGCACGCCGCTGCCCCTCAGCGCCGAACACCTGCTGCACCGCGCGGCGGCGCTGGTCAGCATGAGCGACCAGCAGCATATCGCCTTCCGCCAGGAGGTGCCGGACGCCGTGCTCGACGCCGAGGACGTGACGCTCGCCACGGCGCAGATCACCGGCATCCCGGTGAGCAAGCTCGGCCAGGACGAGCGCACCAAGTACGCCAGCATGGTCGAGCACCTGCACGAGCGCATCATCGGGCAGGACGAGGCGGTGATGGCCCTCAGCCGCGCGGTGAAGACGGCGCGCGTCGGCCTCAAGGACCCCAAGCGCCCCATCGGCTCGTTCCTGTTCCTGGGGCCGACCGGCGTCGGCAAGACGGAGCTGGCGAAGGCGC
>CAZGLU010000094.1:0-4923 GCA_964526095.1 uncultured Anaerolineaceae bacterium
TTAATTATTATATTATTTTTTATATAACAAGTCAAGTGATTGGATAGGCAACGGCTGGGCGGAGGACCAGAAAAGACCTCACCCCCCGGCCCCCTCTCCAGTCGGGGCTGGAGAGGGGGAGGAAAGGCGGAAAGCGGTTAGCGATTAGCAGTTAGCTCAAAGCTAAGGGCGGACCTCATCCCTTAACCCCCTCAGCCAATCAAGTTTAGAGAGGGGGAGCAAGAGCGAGGCGGCGCGGTGTGGTGTGGAGGGGCAAGACCTCACCCCCCGACCCCCTCTCCAGTCGGGGCTGGAGAGGGGGAGCAAAGCGCTTTGCGTAGGGGCAGGTTTCCAACCTGCCCAGCCCGGCCCGTACGGGGTGAGCACAGCGCCCTTCCCGACGCAGGCCGGGACCCAGGCTGAGGGGCGAGGCGCCGGGTGAGGGCGCGGCGGCCGCTAGGCGGACGGGGCGCCGTACACTTTGGCCTCGATGCCCAGGATGTGTGCGACGTGCAGCAGCTCGTCCACCCAGTTCCCGGTGATGCCGTGAATATGGTTGCACGGATACGTCGCCAGGAATTCTTCGTGCGGCACGGTGAGGCGCGCGAAGGCATGCGGCCATTCCGGCGTCGTGGTGGCGGCCTTGGCCCGCATCACGTCGAGCGGGAACTCCACAAACTCGCAGGGCACGATCGCCAGCCAGTAGCGCCCGCCCTTGCGCGCCAGACGGGCCATTGTCATCGGGCCTTCGCCAGCGAAGTACTGGACCGACGCGCCGCCCGCCGGGTAGTAGGACACCTCAGGCCAGAACGTGACCTTGCGCAGGTTCTCGGCGGGGTCCAGGGAGCGGCTGGCGAAGTAGGTCGCGTGCGTCCCGGAATTGGCGAAGTACCAGACGTCGTCCTCGGCGTCGTAGTGGCGGATATCCGCGAACAGCACAGGCTCACCGGAGAGGTGCTTGAAGATCTGCATCGTCAGCGCGCCGTCCATGTCGGCCTCGGTGGCGGCGACGATCGGCTCGTGCGGGCCTTCCCAGTCGTACGGGTCGTTGAGGAACGCCTCCGCAACGTCCATCGTCACGAACCAGTCCGTCAGGTCGCCGTGCGCCTTGGTGCCCACAAAGTCAAGCCTGCGTTCCTCGATGATCGCGCGGAAGGCGTGGTAGGAGCGGATCTGCGCGCGGAGCTTGTCGGGGGTCAGGATCTTGCCATCGTACTTGATCTCGCCCACGTGCTTTTCGAGCCATGCCAGGCCGCTTTCCACGCGGGAATCCTCGACGCGCTCGGCGTAACGCTTGAGGTCGTACTGCTCCACATGCTCGACATCGACGCCAAAGATGCTGTTCCACTGGTCGAGGTTGGCGACCGCGGTGTACATGCCGAGGGGCCGCCCGCCAAACAGCCCATACGTCTGCCCTTTCAGGCGGGCCAGGGCACCCGCCGCACGCACGAAGGACATCACACGGCGCAGGACGGACGGATCTTCGATCGCGCCCCACACGCGGCTGTACGGCAGGCTCAGTTGGTCCATCGTCCCGGCGGCGGACAGCATGGCGACCATGCCCGGCTCGGAGGGATTCAGGTTGCAAAAGAGCAGGTACGGACCCGGCGCGAACTTGGTCGCAACGGCCGAGAGATGGGGGAAGGCCCAGATCGCGTAGTTGAAGATCGTGAGCTGGCAGCCCTCCTGCGCGAGGCGCTGGGCCTCGTTACGGGCCATCTCGGAGGTCCAGATGATGTCGCGGCCCGCCACGACCTCGACCTCGCCCGTCGCCTCCAGCGCGGCGACCAGCCCGGCCTGATAGCGCTGGTTGACCTCCAGCAGATCGTCGTGAATGTACTTGCGGCCATCGGAAAACGTCAGAACGCCCACTTTGACTTTGGACAATGGCATTTTGAACTCCTGCTGCTACCGACCACACACATCAACTGTAGAACTGTAGAACGGACAAAAACAGACCCCTGGCGCCCCCCCGCAGACTGCCGGACGGAACGCCAGAGGCCCTCATGCATTTACACGCTACCGGATAGAGCCTCTAACGCCAGGCCCTAGTCCTCGTAGTCACGCGCCCACATGTACTCCATGTCGGCCAGGATGTCGGGGGTCGCAACACGACCGGGGACCAGGATCTCCGACACACCGAGCGTGTCGCCCAGGGCCAGACGCACCGCCACGTGAACCAGCTCGACGGCGTGGAAGTACGCGTCGTAGGTGGTCGCCACGTCGATGTAGCCAGCGGCCATCGCATCATAGCCCTGCGGGTTCACGTCCTGGGCCGCGATCCAGATGTGGCCTTCCTCACCGGTCGGATGGAGCTTACCGGCGTTCTCAAGCGCGCTCTGGACGGCGGAGAAGGCGAAGTCGGACGCGACGAACATGCAGTTCGCCTCGGGGTACGCCTCAAGCGCGTTGGCCGTACCGGACAGGAACTTCTCGGGGTTCCACTCGGTCGGGACCTGGACTATCGTCTCCCAGACGCCGCGCTCTTCCTCGACCTCGTGCCAGCCGTTGGAGCGGTTCACAGCGTTCATGTCGCGCAGGTCGCCCAACAGCTCGATGCACTTACCCTCAACGCCGTTCTCCTCGAGGAGATCAGCGAAGGCTTCGGCGGTCGTGACGGCCTGGACGTAGCTGTTCGCGCCCACGTGCGCATCGGGCTGAACCGACACGGACTCACGGTCGAAGGTGATGAACGGGATACCGGCCTGGCGGGCAGCCATGATCGACGCGCCGATCGCGGCGCCGTCATGCGCGCGGGCGACGATGACATCGACACCCTGATTGATCAGGTCCTCGATGTTCGAAGCCTGCTGAGTGGGATCGCTACCGGCGACGTTGACGATCCACTCAATCTCGATGCCGTACATCTCGGTGAAGTCCTCAGAGTAGGCCTCGAAGTAGTCCTGCCACGCCTGGATCAGCGCGTGGATCTGCTCGTTCCAGGAAACGCCGATGGTGATCTTCTTGCCGTCGTCCTGCGCACCGACCGCGGCAGCGGGCACCAGGATGGCGGCGATCAGGACGAGGGTGATCAGTAACGTGATACGCTTATGCATTGTATTCCTCCGATGAACTATTCGTAACCAGCTAAAACCCTATGTTGCCGACGCGATGCGCTTAATGCTCTCCTCTCTCTTCTCTCTCAGCCAGACCTCCTTTCGGCAGCGGCAAGCTGCAACTCACCCCGCCTGTGCGACAACAGGATCAACGCATCAGGCCTTGCCCGGCTCTTGCGCGTCCTTCACGATGATCTTCGCGACCACGTTCGCCTTGTGCTTCATGGAGTCCGCAAACATGGCGACGAAGATGATGCCGCCCCGTACGAACGGGTACGCATAGGGGGAAGCGCCCATGTGGTTCAGGCCGTTCTCAATAATGTTCAAGGTCCAGACGCCGATCATGAAGCCGGGCACAAGGGACCCTTCCCCACCGAACAGGCTGACCCCGCCGAGGATGGTGACGGCCATGCCGGTGAATTCCAGGCCGAGGCCGACATGCGAGTTGTGCGAACCCACCTGCAACACGATCAGGATGCCACCGAGGGCGGCGAACAACCCGGTGAGGGTGAAGGTGATCAGGTTCACGCGCTTGACGTTCACGCCCAGGCGGCTGGCCACATCCTCCCCATTGCCGACGGCCTGGACGTTGCGTCCGTAGGGCGTGTAGCGCAGCACGAACTGAAGCACGATCAGGAAGATCAGCGCGAGCAGGAAGTCCGCGTACAGGGGGCCGATGGTCGAGTTCCCGATCTTACGCAGATCCTGGGAGATGCTCATCGCCAGCGAATTGGTGAGCAGCAAGCCCAACCCGCGATAGATGAACATGGCGCCCATCGTGGCGATCAGCGGGTTCACACGCAGGTACACGATGACCAGCCCGTTGATCAATCCGCAGAGCGTGCCGATCAGCAGCGTGACGGCCACCGCCACCACAGGCGACTGGTCCTGCTTGACGAGCAGCGTCGTGCCGATGGCGGTTGCCAGGTAGGCGGTGGAGCCGATCGAGATGTCGAGCTTGCCCGTCATGACGACCAACGCAAACCCGGAGGCGAGGATCATCAGCGGGGCGGAATTGTGGAGCAGGTTCGCGAAATTGCTGGTCGAGAAGAAGTGCCGGGTGCTGAGCGAAAAGAAGATCACCACCAGCACCAGCACGATGTAGAAGCCATATGAGAAAATGAAACTGCTCAGGTTCTTACCGCGCGCGATCTGCATCGTCGTACCCTTCCGCTACACACCGGAAGCACCGGTCATCAACTGCAAGGTCGTTGCGTCGCCGGGGAGCTGATCAACGATGCGCCCCCGCGCCATCACCAGGAAGCGGTCGCTCATGATCATGATCTCGTCGATGTCTGAGGAGATGACCAGGATCGCCGCGCCCGCCGCCGCCAACTCGGAGATCACGCGGTGAATCTCGGCCTTGGCGCCCACGTCCAGGCCGCGCGTCGGCTCGTCCATGATGTAGACGATGGGCTGGCGCTGGAGCCAGCGGCCCACGACGACCTTCTGCTGGTTGCCGCCGCTGAGGGTGGCAACGCGCTGGTCCAGCCCGGCGGCCTGAATGTCCAGCCGCTCGACGTACTTCTGCGCCAACTCGGCCTCTTTCCGCGTGTTGACGATGCCGCCGAAGGTCGAGAGCGCGCGGAGGTTCGCCAGCGACATATTCTGCTTGAGCGAAAGCGGCAGGAGCAGGCCCTCCTCGCGGCGGTTCTCGGTGACCATGCCGATGTAGCGCGTGGCCTGGCTGGGCTTCAGGCGCACCAGCTTGCCGGTCTTGGGGTTGCGCACCTGGATCTCGCCCTGATCGATGGGGTCCAGGCCCATGATCGCGCGCGCCAACTCCGTGCGCCCGGAGCCGAGCAAGCCCCAGAGGCCCACGACCTCGCCAGCGCGCAACTCAAAGCTGATGTCCTGCAAGACGCCGCGCCGGTTAAGGCCGTCCACG
>CAZGLU010000094.1:4933-8417 GCA_964526095.1 uncultured Anaerolineaceae bacterium
GCCGTCCCCGCGGAGCACGACACCCCCGACCGGAGCGCTCTCGGGCGACTCATACGTGTCCAGCTTGCCCTCACCGATGATCATGCGCACGACGTCTTCCTTCGTCAGCTCGCCAATCAGGCCCGTGCCGACGCTCTCGCCGTTGCGCAGGACGGTCGCGCGCTCGCAGATCTCGAAGATCTCGTCCAGGAAGTGGGTGATGTAGATGATCGTCACGCCCTGCTGCTTGAGGGCGCGGATCGCGTCGAAAAGGCGCTGGCGCTCGCGGTTGGTGAGGGACGATGTCGGCTCATCGAAGATGATGATGCGCGGGTCCCCCAGCAGCGCGCGCCCGATCTCGACCAACTGCTGGTCGCCGGGGCTGAGGTTGCGCATCGGCGTATCGAGGTCCAGGTCAGCACCCAGGCGCGTCAGCACGGCCCGGCACGCCTCCTTAGCCTGAGCGTAGTCGATCCTGCCGGAGCGCGTCGGGAAGCGCGTGATGTACATGTTATCCACGACGCTGAGCGTGGGCAGGATCGCCATCTCCTGGTGCACGAAGGCGATGCCCAACTGCATGGCGTGTGAGGGCGACTGAATGTTCACCGGCTGACCGCCGATCTTGATCTCGCCAGCATCCGGGTTCACGACGCCGCCGAGGACGTTCATGAGCGTGCTCTTGCCCGCCCCGTTGGCCCCGATCAGCCCCATGGCCTCGCCCGCATAGGCTTCGAAGTCCACCCCGTTAAGCGCCTGAACGCCGGGGAATTGCTTCGTGATTCCGGTCATCTGAAGGAATGGCGTGTCCATGGGGTACTCCTAACGCTTCCTGAGCGTGTCCAGGGCGATCACGGCGATGATGACGAGGCCCTTGATCACCAGGGTCACGTAGTAATCGACGTGCATCATGTTCAGGCTGTTGCTGATCAGCGCGATCAGGACCGCGCCCATCGCGGCGCCGACCGGGCTGCCCGAGCCGCCGTAGATGCTGACGCCGCCGACCACAGCCGAGGCCATGATGTCGAGCACGACGCCCGACTGCCCCATCACCGCAGAGGCGGAGGCGAGGCGGCCGGTGATGATGATCGCGGCCAGCCCGGCGCAGAACCCGGAGAAGACATAGGCGGCAAAGGTGATCTGGCGGGTCGGCACGCCGGACACGCGGGCGGTCCGGCTGTTGATGCCCGTCGCATACAACCACCGGCCGAGGTAGGTCTTGTGGAAGATCACCCAGGCGACGACCACCATAGCGGCCAACATGATCACGGGGTTCGGGATGCCCAAAGACTGGCCCATGACGAAGTCGATGAAACGCTGGTCCAGCCCCCATACGCTGATCTTTTCCGTGACCCACACGGCGGCGCCCTCCATGACGTACATCATGGAGAGGGTCACGACGAAGGGGATCATGCGGAGGTAGGACACGGCAAGGCCGTTGACCATGCCGACGAGGGTGCAGGTCACCACCATGATCACAGAGGCCGTCACGGGGTCGCCACCGTCGCGCATGTACATGGCGCCCAGGATGCCGCCGAACGCCATGTTAGACGGGATGGACAGGTCGATGCCGCCCGTGACGAGCACGGCGGTCATGCCGATCGCCATGATGCCGAGCGCCGACGCCTGCCGGAAGATGTTGAGCATGTTCCGCTGCGTCATGAAGTGCTCGACCGTCAGGCCCATCACCACGATGATGATCAGCATCACGATGAACGGCAGATAACGCAGCAGTAAGTCGCTGCGGATGAATTGAAGCCTTCGAGCGCTGACGCCCGAGTCTACCGGTCCAGGCAGCCGTCTGGATCCCATGACGCTCATCTTCTAAACCCTCTTCTCTTGCTGGGAATAACGATGCAAGCATTGAGGCGAACAAGATCCCCGGATCAGCAGCTCGCAGGGCAGCACGTGGCCTGCCTCCTCCGAAGGTTCCTCGCCATTCATCAACTGGATGAGCTGCCGGGCCGCCGTGATCCCGATCAGATCCGTGGGCTGCTTCACAAGGGTGATAGCAGGCACGAAGACGTCAGTCCACGGCTCGTGGTCGAAGCTGACCACACCGACATCGTCCGGGCAGCGCAAGTTCAACTCCTGGAGCGCCTGCAAAACCCCAAGCAGCAGCAGAATATTGGTGGTGAACAACGCGGTGGGGCGCGGGCGCAGGCGCAAAATGCGCAGCGCCGCCTCGTAGCCATCCGACTGGCGGGCCTTGCCTTCGACGTAAATGAGTTCGTCCGGCGCGTCCAGGCCGTGCTCCGCCATGGCGCGGCGATAGCCCTGGAGGCGATGCACAACCGTGCTCACCCCGCCGTGCTGGTCCATCAGCCCGCCGATGAAGCCGATGCGACGGTGGCCGTCCGCGATCAGGTGGGCGATGGCCTCGCGGGTGATCTCCTCATTGTTGACCGTAATGGTGCGGTGAGCGCTCCCGTCCACCAGCCGGTCGATCAGGACGACCGGCACCCCGGCGTTGTTGAGGGGGTTATCCGCCGCCTGGGTGCCGTAGTTGGGCGCGACGATCAGCCCGTCCACGTGGCGGGACAGCAGGGCTTCGAGGATGGAGTGCTGCCACTGGAGATCCTCGCCCGTGTTGGCCAGGATCAGGTCGTAGCCCGCCGCGGTCAGCTCGGTCTCGATGCGCTTGAAGACCGTGCGGAACAAGGGGTTGTTGATATCGGACAGCACCACGCCAACCAGACGCGTCTTGTTGCTGGCGAGGCCCCGAGCAAGCGACGAGGGGCGATAGTTCAGACGATGGATCGCATCCAGCACGGACTGGCGTGTGGCGTCCGATACGAAGCGCGTGCCGTTGATCACGTGCGACACCGTCGCCGTGGACACGTTCGCCAGCCGGGCCACATCCTGTATGGTGGGACGTTTCTCCATCCGAACCTCGCCCGCTCCGTCGCTCCGATCTGCCTACTTCAAGAAGCCGCGCGTGAACAGGGCCGCCTTGCGAGCCTCCTCGTCCAGGTCCAGCCCCACGCTGAGGTCACGGAACACCTTGATGTCTCGACCGACCTGCCCGCCGGGCACCAGGAACGGCTCCATCACGACGTCGCCCTGGTAGCCGATCTCGCGCAGGGCCGCGCCGATCTCGGTCCAGGGGATATGGCCGTAACCGGGGGGCATGCGGTTGTTCTCGCCGATGTGGAAGTGGCCGAGGTACTCGCCCGCCGTCTTGATCGCACTGGCGAAGAAGTCCTCTTCGATGTTGATGTGGAAGGTGTCGAGCATGATCTTCGCGTTCGGGCTGTCGACGGCCTGGACGTAACGGACCGCCTCCGCCGCCGTGTTGAACAGGTACTGCTCGAAGCGGTTGACGACCTCCATGTTGAAAAAGACGTTGTTATCCTCGGCGGCCTTGATGGCCTCCTTCATGCTGGCGACGCTGCGGTCCCAATAGGCGGGCTTTTCCTCGATGCTGGGGGGCTGGGCCACCGGCCAGCAGCTATAGATGATGCCGCCGAGGTTGCCGCCGCCCATCTCGCCGGTGGCCCGCGCCAGC
>CAZGLU010000094.1:8427-9551 GCA_964526095.1 uncultured Anaerolineaceae bacterium
GTTGCAGGAAGGCGATGCCGTTGTCGCGGACGGACTTGTCCTCCGAGGCCAGGTCGTACTGCGGCGGCAGGCCGATGCAGTAGGACAAGCCGATCTGGCGATCGTCCGCGTGCGACTTCAGCGCCTGACGCTGCTCGGCGGTCATGCGGGCGATCGTGCCGGCGTTCACCTCCAGCACGTCAAAGCCAAGCTCAGCGACCTTGTCTACGTAGGGATGAAAGTCGGCATCCCAGTCGCGCGTCCAGTAAGCGTAATAGATCCCGATCCGGTTCATCTAGTCCTCCAAGAAACCCTCATTCATTCGAGCGCAGGGCAGCTAAACACCACACAGGTGAACGTTGATCCCCAGGTTCGCCAGCATCGCGGCCTTGACGGCCATCGCCCGATCCGCATCAGCAGCAGAAGGCGCGTAGGCGACCTGGAGATGGTTGGCCTTGTGACGGGCCATCATCTGGTCGCGCGAGACGCCATGCAGAACGCCATGCATGATCGGCCACTCCGGCGAGGTGCATTCCCAGCGACGCGCCGTTTCCTCCGGCGGCAGTTCGACGACGGTCCCACGTCCGATGTCGGCGTGCAGCGCGCCGCCCTCGACAAAGATACGGCTCCACACGATCTCGCCGGGCTTGCTGACGCCCTTGAGCGTGCCGCCACCCAACGGGAAAAACATGTGCCGCTGACGCTCGCTGGTGGCGCCCGCATAGCCGCCGACGAAGTGCGAGGCGGGCGCAGCGCCGGAGATCATAAAGACCCACACGAAGTCGTCCACGCCGTCGCCGGTGTAGTGCTCGCCCCAGCGGATGTCGTGGAGCGTCGTGGACGGATCGAAGCCGAGGGCCGTCCAGACACGATTCGTCACAAGGGCATCCAGCCCGGCGCCCTCGTCGGCCTCGTTGAAGTGCGGCATGGCCTTCCCAGGGAACAACTCGGTGCCGTCCTCGTCCCACGCCGGGGGGCGATCCGGGTTGTTCAGCAGCCCTTCGGCGAGGTCCGACGCCGGGCACATATCCTTGAGGCCCTGCTGGTACTGGATGCCGACCGCATCCAGGCCGAAGGCGCGCGCCATGCGCAGCGCGGCCACGTACATGCGGCACTGCTGCAACACCTGATCATCCTGAAGATCG
>CAZGLU010000095.1:0-5585 GCA_964526095.1 uncultured Anaerolineaceae bacterium
TAGCATGGCCGAGGTCAAGGCGCGCGGCTAGATGCGGCTTGTAGGCTAGGTCTACGTCGTGCAGGATGGCGACATGCTGGTGATCCGGTTTGCGATTTAGCCGTCTCAGCGGTTTGTGGGGGCAGGTTGCGCGCGGTAACGAAATGGTTCGTTTATCGTAGAGAGACCTCACCCCCCGGCCCCTCTCCAGTCTGGGCTGGAGAGGGGAGAAAAGCGAGCCTCAGCGCGTTTTGTAGGGGCGGGTTTGGAAACCCGCCCGCACAAAATCCGCCCCGACTCACGTCCCACGCTGTTCGCCTACAAGTGCGCCGCGAACCACGCCACAATGCGGCGGTTGTACTCGTCGGGGTGGCGCGGGTAGGCTTCGCGGTGGCCCGCGTCCGGCACGGACCACACCTCGACCGGGCCGGAGACGGCCTCCGCCAGCGCGCGTAATTCGTCCGTGGACACGAACGGATCGCGCTCACCGTGGACGAACAGCACCGGGACGCTGACGTGCCGCGCCGTGGCGAGCGGGTTGGCGTCGTAGATGGTGTAGCGCGCCCGCAGCGCCCCGATGCGCAGCACCAGCCACGCGAACGCGCCTGCCAGCGGGCCGGGTAGGCCGCGCCCCCGCGCCCACGCGGCCAGCAGCCCGGCCACGCGTGGGTAGGCCCCATCCACGACCAGCGCCGCGATCCGCTCGTCGTAGGCGGCGACTTGCAGCGCCACGCCCGCGCCCATGCTCAGGCCGAGCACCCCCACGCGCTCCACGCCGCGCGCCGCCAGCCAGTCGAGCGCGCCGAGCAGGTCATACTGCTCCAGCGCGCCCAACGTGACGAGCGTCCCCCCGGACCGGCCATGCGCGCGCCAGTCCAGCATCAGCACGGCGAACCCGGCGGCGTGCAGCGGTGCCGCCTGGGGGATGTCCTTGTCCAGGCTGCCGTTCTGGCCGGGGCACATCACGACCGCCCAGCGCGGCGTCCCGGCGGCGGGCAGCCACAGGCCGCCGAGCGGCGTCCCATCCCGGCTGGGAAATTGCACGTCCTCGCAGGCCATCCCATAGGCGGCGGGATCGTCCGGCGGATCGGGCACGCGGCGGCGCATGAGGGGCACGGTCGCCGCGTAGCCTGCGCCGAGGGCGACCAGGATCAGCACGCCCAGCAGCCAGATCACGCCGATCGCCAGTTCCACGACAGCAGCCGCCTTCGTCAGTCGCCCAGGCTCACGCCGAGGTGCCGCGCGCTCTCGATCCAGGGGTGGTCCAACGGGACCGTCTTGCGGTGCCCCGCGACCTGTTCCAGCGGGACCGGCTCGTAGCCGTCGCCGCGCGCCGCCACCATCACGCCGAACACGCCCTGCTCGATCAGGTCCGCACAGGCTGTGCCGAGGCGGGTCGCCAGCAGCCGGTCCACCGCCGAGGGCGTGCCGCCGCGCTGCACATGGCCCAGGATCGTCACGCGGGACTCAAGCCGCGTCAATTCCTCAAGCTGGCGCGTCAGCTTCACGGTGCTGTCCTGGTGCGCGCGCTGTAGCTCCGCGAGTTTCTGCTCGGCCTCCGCCCTCTGCTCGCTGTCCTTCGACTTCTTCGCAGCGGCCTTGGCCGCCTCGGCCTCGCGCATCAGCGCCGCTTCCTCCAGGGACATCGCGCCCTCGGACACGCAGACGATGCTGAAGCCCTTGCCGCCCCGGCTGCGCGCGAGGATCGCGTCCGCGACCTTGTCCACGTCGTAGGGGATCTCCGGGATCAGGATCACGTCCGCGCCGCCCGCGATGCCCGCCGCCAGCGCCAGCCAGCCTGCGTTGTGGCCCATCACCTCCAGCACGATGATGCGGTGATGGCTGTGGGCCGTGCTGTGCAGCCGGTCGATGGCCTCGGTGGCGATGGTCAGCGCCGTGTCGAAGCCGAAGGTGGTGTCGGTACACGCCACGTCGTTATCGATTGTCTTGGGCAGCGTGATGATGTTCAACCCGTGTTTCATCAGCCGGTAGGCGTTCTTGGCCGTGCCACCCCCGCCCAGGCACACCAGCGCGTCCAGGTTGTGCTTGTGGTAGTTGGCGACCATCACCTCGGTCATGTCCATCAGCTTATCCCCGACAGGCATACGGTGCGGCTTATCGCGGCTGGTGCCCAGGATTGTACCGCCGATCGTCAGGATGCCGGACAGCACGGAGCTTTCCAACCGGACGGTGCGGTTCTCCATCAGGCCGCGAAAGCCGTCCCGAAAGCCGATCACGTTCATGCCGTAATAGCCGGTCGAGGCTTTGCCCACAGCGCGGATCGCAGCATTCAGCCCAGGACTGTCGCCGCCCGCGGTCAGCACGCCGATCTGCTTTGACATCTGCCATCCTCCTCGCCACTCATTTGGACGGGCCGACACCCCTATTGTATGCCCTGGCGCCCTTCCTCGCCCGCCACCCAGGCATCCAGGCGGCGGGCGGCCTCGTCGAGCAGGCTCCCGGCGGCAGCCGCGTTCGCCCGCCCGTCTCGCGCCATTTCCAGCGGCACGGTCTCGCGCTCGATGCTGCACTCGATCCGCCACAGGTCGGCGGCGTTCGTCACGCGCCGGGCCGCCGCGTCCAGCAGCGCCGCGATGGTGGCCGCACGCGGGTACGCAGCCGCCTCAGGCGCGGGCAGCTCCAGGGCCGCCAGCGCCGGGATCGCCTCATCACAGCCCACCGCCTCACCGAAAATGAGGCGGTCCCACAGCGTCACCGCCGCGTCCTGAGCCGCACGCACCTCGTCCAGCCGTGCGGCCAGCTCCGCGCGGATCGCCGCCTCGCCGCGCGGGGCATCCGGGCCGCCGCCCTCGCGGGCGCCGAGCGTGCAGCCCGCCAACGCCGCCACGCCCAGCAGGGCCAGCAGCAGGCGGATAGGCCATCGGGAGCGGGATCGGTGCGCAGGCGTCATACGGGGTATTGTAGCGATTTTTCGCGCGGGCACGGTACAATGCGGGCACATGCCGCAACTCGACCGGTTCATGCCGCTGCATTCGCACACAGGCTTGCTGTGATGGATCCACTCGATGACCCCGCCACACCCGGCACCATGACGCGCGCCGAGGCCCTGCGCGCCGTCCGGGGATCGCCCTGGATCGCGTTCTACCACCTGGAGGCGCTGCTGTGGCTGCCGCTGATCCGGCTGGCGTTCGCGTGGTCCGGCGTGCGGTGGGGGCACGGCTGGCGCATCTTCGGGATGCCGGTCATCCAGCGCCACCGCCAGAGCACGATCACCATCGGCGACGGGGCGATCCTGCGCTCAACCGTGCGCTCCAACCCGCTCGGCGCGAATCATCCGGTGGTGCTCTCCACGCGGCGGCCCGGCGCGGTGCTCACCATCGGGCGCAACTTCGGCATGACGGGCGGCGTGATCGTGGCGGAAGAGCGCATCACCATCGGGGATTACGTCATGCTCGGCGCCAACTGCATGATCCTCGACACCGACTTCCACCCGCTGGACCCCCTCCGGCGGCGCACGCACCCGCTGGAGGGCGCCACGGCCCCGGTCACCATCGAGGATGACGTGTTTATCGGGACGGGATCGATCGTGCTGAAGGGCGTGACGATCGGCGCGGGCAGCGTCATCGGCGCGGGCAGCGTCGTGACGCGCAACATCCCGCCCGGCGTCATCGCGGCGGGCAACCCGGCCCGCGTGATCCGGCCGCTTGCCACCGGGGAAGGGGAGCGCCCGGCATGACGGCTCGCCGCTGGCTGGCGCTCATCCTGGTCCTGACGGCCCTGGGGCGCGTCGCCTTCCTCGTGTTGTTCGGCCACACGCTGTCGCTGCAAACCTCCGGCTATGACGTGTACGCCGTCAACGTGATGGACGGGCGCGGCTACACGCGCTTCGACGACCGCAGCGGCGACTCCGACCTGCCGCCGCTCTACCCGTTCTTCCTGGTGGGGGTCTATTCCACACTGGGCCGCGACCCGCTGGCCGTGGCGGTCGTGCAGATCGCGCTCGACCTGATCACCGTCACGCTGATCTACCTGATCGGGCGGCGCGTGGCCGGGGAAACAGTCGGGTTGGTGGCCGCCGCGTTCACCGGCCTGTACCCCTACCTGCTGTTCCAGGACCTGACGCTGAACGACACCGCGATCTTCATCACGCTGCTCGCCGCCGCGATCTGGCTGGCCTACCGCGCCCACGACACGCGCGACCCGCGCGCCGCCGCCGGGCTGGGGCTGGCGCTCGGCGTGGCCGCGCTGACCAAAACCTTCGTGCTGCTGACGCTGCCGCTGCTGGCGCTGTGGTGGTGGCGGCGCCTCGGCTTCCGGAGCGCGGCGTGGCTGGCGGCGGTCGGCGGCGTGGCCGTCGTGCTGACCCTGACGCCGTGGACCATCCGCAACGTGCGGCTGCATGACGCCTTCGTGCTGATCAGCACCAACGGCGGCAGCAACCTGCACCAGGGCAATAACCCGTGCGTGGCGGATTACCTGGCGCGCGGCTGGGACGCGCAGTGGGTGGACTGCCTCGCCGCGCAGCCGGAGGGCCTCAGCGAGGTCGAGATGGACGCCTGGCACCGGGAACAGGCGATCACCTACCTGCGCGAGCATCCGGGCGCGTGGCCGCGCCTGTTCGCCACGAAGTTCGCCGTGCTGTGGAGTCCGCTGCTCATGCCCTACGAGGTGCCGCCCGGCGCGCGGCTGGACGACGACGCCGTGCTGCAATACCACACACCCGCCTTCAACGCGGCGCGCGTGCTGCACGTGTTGACCTTCGGGCCGCTGCTCGTTCTGGGCGTGGCCGGGTGGATCCTGGCCGCCCGCGCCCGGCTCCCGATCGGGCCGCTGCTGGCGGTGTTCGCGGCGGTCACGGTCGCCTACCTGATCTTCCACCCCTCGACGCGCTACCGCGCACCCGCCGACCCGTTCCTGTTCGTGCTGTCGGCGTATGCGGCCGTGCGGCTGTGGCAGACCTTCAAGGCCGGGGCGCCTGGCAGGCAGGGGGTGGCCTGATGGGGCCTTCGTGCCGGACTGTGACCCCCTCACCGTTCGGGGGCACCGGACGGGAGCATAATCGGCTGGCACGGCTGTTTCGACGCCTGCCGCATAACACCGGAATCGTACTGGGCGCACACAAACCCCTCGTGGTGGGAGAGTCATGAACCTGCTGCATGTGATCCCGTATTTCGCGCCTGCCTGGGCATACGGCGGGGTCGTGACCGCTACCACGCACCTCACCCGCGCGCTGGCCGAGGCCGGGCACCATGTCGTCGTCGTCACGACGGACACGCTCAGCCCCTCCGAGCGCATCGAGGCTGAGGAGGAAACGATCGACGGCGTGCACGTGATCCGGTTGCGGAACTGGAGCAACCTGCTGCGCGGCAAGCTCAACCTGTCCTCGCCGCGCATGTTCACCACCACCGTGCGCAGCCTGATCGAGACGCACCAGGCGCAGATCATCCACAGCCACGAGCTGCGCACGACCGAGAACCTGCGGCTCGCCGCGCTGGCGAAGGAACTGCACGTGCCGCTGGTGCTCTCGGCGCACGGCACCCTGCCCTACGAAACCGGGCGGCAGGCGGCCAAGCAGTTGTGGGATCGCGCCTTCGGGCCGAAGCTGCTGCCGCACTTCTCGCAGGTGATCGCCCTGACCCAGTCGG
>CAZGLU010000095.1:5595-7097 GCA_964526095.1 uncultured Anaerolineaceae bacterium
AGTGGAGGAAGCGCGCGCGGTGTGGTCGGCGTGCGGCGTGCCGCTGCCCGACGACCGGATCAGCGTGGTGCCGAACGGCGTGCGCCTGGACGAGTTCGCGGCGCTGCCCCCCGCCGAGCCGTTCCGCACGCGCTGGGACCTGGGCACCGGCCCGGTCGTGTTGTTCCTGGGGCGGCTCCAGGAGCGCAAGGGCGTGCAATACTTGATCCCGGCCTTCGCGGAGGTCGCGCCGCAGGTCCCGGACGCGCGCCTGCTGATCGCCGGGCCGGACGAGGGCATGTTGGCCCCGGCGCAGGCGTTGGTCGCGGAGCACGGGCTGGAGGGGCGCGTGATCTTCACCGGCCTGCTGACCGGCGAGGAGCGCATCGCGGCGCTGGCGGCGGCGGACGTGTTCGCGCTACCGGCGGTGGGGGAGGGCTTCTCGATGGCCGTGCTGGAGGCGATGGCCTGTGCGCTGCCCGTGCTGCTGACCCCCGGCTGCAACTTCCCGGAGGTGGCGGAGGAAGGGGCCGGGCTGGTGGTGGCGCGCGAGGTCCCCGCGCTGGCCGAGGGGCTGCGCACCCTGTTGACCGACGCCGAGGCGCGCGCTAGTATGGGCCGTCGCGCCTGCGAGCTGGTGCGCGAGCGTTACACGTGGGACCAGGTCGCCGCGCGGATGGAGGCCGTGTACCGTATGGTCCTCCAGCGCAAGCCGGGCGCATAGCGGCCCTGCACGCCGCTATCACGCATGCTCAGGTCCGCCAAATAACGAACAGGTAGCCCAGGTTACATGGAGATACCGACCGCCCTCGAAACGCCCGCCGCGTCCGCCCCTGGCGAGAGCGCCACGCGCCGCGCCGCACGAAACGCGGGCGCGCTCGCGCTGTCGCAGGTGTCGGCCAAGGGGCTGCTGTTCGTCTGGCAGTTGGTGCTGGCGCGCTGGCTCGGCGCGGACGATTACGGCGTGTACGGGACCATCGGCGCGCTGCTGGCGGTCGGCGCAGTGCTGCCCGACTTCGGCATGGGCCTGATCGTCGTCCGCGACGTGGCGAACCGTCCCCAGGCAGCCAACCGCTACCTGAGCGCCGCGCTGGCGATGCAGCCGCTGCTGGCCGTGGCGGGGTATGGCGCGCTGCTGCTGGCGGCGGTGCTGTTCGGGTACGACGCCTCGCTGCGCGCGCTGCTGGCGCTGGCCGGGGTCAGCCTGTTGATCGACACGCTGGGCAACATCTGCCACAACCAGCTTCTGGCTGTCGAGCGCATGGTGATCCCGGCAGTGATCGCCACGGCGCACATCGCGGTCCTCGTCGCGCTGGCGGCGGTTGCGCTGTCGCTCGGCGGCGGGCTGTGGGGCCTGTACGTCGCCACGATCACGGCGGGCGTGCTGCGCGCTGCGGCGTATTGGGCGGCGCTGCTGCGCCTGGGCGCGCGGCCAGCGTTCCCCATCGACCGGGGTATCGCGCGCGCGCTGTTGATCAACGGCGCGCCCCTGGCGATCACCGCCTTCCTGGCGCAAGCCTACA
>CAZGLU010000095.1:7107-9533 GCA_964526095.1 uncultured Anaerolineaceae bacterium
CGCACAGGGCAGCTTACCGCCGGGTTCGTGATCGTGTTCGGGGTGGTCGAGTTGCTGAGCACGACCGTGCTGGTGGCCGTGTTCCCGCTGATGTCGCGCACCTACAGCAGCGGCCAGCGGGCCATGTTCGAGTTCATGCTGGAGAAGCTGGCCTTCTTCAACCTGACGCTCAGCCTGCCGCTGGCGATCTTCACGTCGCTGCTGGCCGTGCCGCTCTCGGCGTGGCTGTTCGGCGCAGAATTCACGCGCACGGCGGACGTGCTGCGCATCCTGATCTGGTACACCGTCGTGACGATGGTCGCCAACGTGTTCTCGAAGGCGCTGCTGGTGCAGAACCGCCAGCGCCGCCTGCTGGCGATCCGGGCGGCAGGGCTGGCGCTGAACATCGTGCTGCTGGTGCTGCTGCTGCCGCGCCTGGGCGTGCCGGGCGCCGCGCTCGCCACCCTGATCGCGGAATCCGTGATCCTGGTCGGCATCGTGCGCTCGTTCACCTTCCCGGCGGACTGGTGGGCGCGCATGATCAGCCATCTCTGGCGGCTGGCGCTCGCGGCGGGCGGGCTGGCGCTCACGGTGCTGGCCCTGCGCGCGGTTCACCCGCTGCTGGCGGCGGTGGTCGGGGTGCCGGTCTACGCGGCGCTGGTGCTGCTCAGCGGCGCGGTCGCCCGCGACGACTGGGACCTGATCTACCGCCTCGTGACGGCCATGCCCGGCGGCGCGCTGATCGGGCGCTACTGGAAGCGGGAGCTAGCTTGAAAAGCGCTCAGCCGTTAGCGGTTAGCCAGGAGCGAAGCAGGCGCAGTCAAGCCCTGCCTGTCTCCCCTCTCCAATCAAGTTGGAGAGGGGCCGGGGGTGAGGTCTTTTATCGAAAACGGAGCACTGTCCGCTAGAAGGATAACGACTTGCGAATCCTGTTCGTCGCCTCGCTGCACCATCCCCACGTGCTTGAGGAAGCCCGCCGCACGGCGCCGCCCGGCGAGGACCCGCTGTTCCCGCCGTCGCAGGGCCACTACTTTTGGGTGAAGGCGCTGCGCAAGCTCGGCCATACGTGCGCCGTGTTCTGGCGCTCGGAAAGCGCGCTGCCCTGGGCGAAGCCGCGCCAGTTGCACATGACGCGCCGCCTCACGCCGGGGCGGGCCATCGGGGCCGCGCTGGGCCGCGTCCCGGCCCTCAACCCGGACTACCGCCTGCGCAACCGCCGCCTGCTGGACGAGGCCGCTGCCTTTGAGCCGGACGTGATCATCCTGCCCGGCGACAATACGGTGATCCTGCCGGAGACGCTGGCCGAACTCAAGCGGCGGCACAACGCGACGCTCGTCTATGGCTGCGGCACCTCGCCCATCGTCTTCTCGCGCCCGGTGGAGCGGGCCGCCGCGCCGCTGTACGACCTCGTCATCGCCAACGACTACTACCACGCCATCCAGTGGCGCGAGCTAGGTGCGCGGCGGGTCGTAGCCCTGCCCATGTCCGCCATCGACCCGGACTTTCACCGCCCCTACGACCTGACGGAGCAGGAGCGCGCGGCCTATGCCTGTGAGGTCGGCTTTGTCGGGACGCTCGTGCCGGATAAACTCTACGGCGAGCGCATCGCCGCGCTGGAGGCGCTGGCCGGTTTCGACCTGGGCATCTGGAGCGTGCATGAGGTCCCGGCCTCGCTGCGACGCTTCTACCGGGGGCCTGCGTTGGGCGAGCAGATGCTGCGCGTGACACAAGCGAGCACGATCGCCCTTAACCCGCACGGCGACTTCATGCGCTACGGCGGCAACATGCGGCTGTTCGAGGCGTGCGGCGTGGGCGCATTCCAGATCGTGGACGACCGCCCCGGCGTGGACGAGTGGTTCCGCGTGGGCGAGCATCTTGTGACGTACCGCGACCTGGATCACCTGCGCGAGCTGGTGGCGTATTACCTGAAGCACGCGGACGAGCGCGCGCGGATCGCGGCGGCGGGCCGGGCGCACGTTTACGCGCACCACACCTACGATCAGCGTATGGCGCGGCTGATGGCGCTGGTGGCGGAGATTCGTGAGGGCAAGGCGGCGGCCTCGTGACAGTGCCGAAGGTTCACCTTGAGGAACGCTTCCGACAGGCTGCCGCGCCCAGGATCGAGGAGATACCGTGACCGAGCTACCTGAACTTCATCCGGACGGAACGCGCTACGCCAGCACACGCGAGGCATGGGAGGACATCTGGCAGAGCGCCAGCGTCGAGGCCGAGCTGGAGGCGATCGAGCAGCCGCGCGCCTACGAGACGCTCGCCGTTTACGTGGGGTACCTGGACCGCGAGGGCCTCATTTTGGAGGCGGGCTGCGGCCTGGGCGCGGTGCTGTTCAAGCTGCGCGCGCTCGGCTTCAACGTGATCGGGCTGGACTACGCCGAGAACGCGAGATCGGAAGAGCGTCGTGTAGGGAAAGAGTGTAGGATAGGGTGGTG
>CAZGLU010000096.1:0-9478 GCA_964526095.1 uncultured Anaerolineaceae bacterium
TCAATCCCTTGAGGCTGCTCAGGCACGTCACGACTTCGCTTGATCTCCGCCCCAGCATGAACGGTTCACGCTAACTCCGGACGAACCCCGCCACCACATCCAGCCCGGTCGCATAACGGTGTCGCACATAAGGCGCTTAACGCGTGCGTTGTCTGACGTTACCGCGTGAATGCGTTTTGCACGTCTAGCCGGCGTGCAGCAGGTTACAGACGGAGCTCCCGGCCAGTTTTCGGCATATTGCCCGACCGAATGCTCGTAATTTTTATAAGTTTTATTTATCTTTTTGCTTAGAACGGATGTACAATATTGGGGTGTTTGAAGCGAGGGAGATCACTCTATGGACACGAAACCATCGTACGCTGTAGACAACGCCATCGAAGTGAGGAACCTCCAGAAGTCGTACAAGGATCATAAGGTGCTGCATGGCATCGATCTGACGGTCCGTCGCGGCTCGATCCTGGCCCTGCTCGGCCCCAACGGGGCGGGCAAGACGACGACCATCCGTATCCTGAGCACACTTCTGCCGCCCGACGGAGGTGAGGTCTTCGTCAACGGCTACGATGTCGTCAGCCAGGCGTGCGAGGTACGCAGCAGCATCGGCCTGACCGGGCAGTTTGCGGCGGTCGATCAGTACCTGTCTGGTGAGGAGAACCTGATGATGCTGGGGCGGCTCTATCGCCTTAGCCCCGCCGATACCCGGCGCCGCACCCGCGAGCTGTTGGAGCAGTTCGATCTGGTCGAGGCCGCGAAGCGCCCGGTGAAGACCTACAGCGGCGGCATGAAGCGCCGCCTGGACCTCGCCATGAGCCTGATCGCCTCGCCGCCGATCATCTTCCTCGACGAGCCGACCACCGGCCTGGACCCGCGCAGCCGCCTCGGTATGTGGGCGCTCATTCGGGACCTGGCGGACAGCGGCGCCACGATCCTCCTGACCACCCAGTACATGGACGAGGCCGACTACCTCGCGGACTGGATCGTGGTCATCGACGAGGGCCGGGTGATCGCTGAAGGCGACGCCGATGCACTCAAGGCGCGCGTCGGCTCCGATCACGTGGACCTGATCATCTCGCGGGAAAGCGACTTCGCGCTGGCGCGGCAGGCCGTCGATGGGGCGACGCTCCAGGCCAACGAGGACCAGCGCATCATCAGCATCGCCGCCAACAACGGGACCGCCACGCTCAAGCGGATCCTGGAGCGGCTGGAGGAAGCCCAGATCGAGGTCGAAAGCCTGGCGATGCGTCGTCCCACGCTCGATGATGTGTTCCTCTTCCTGACCGAGAATGGCACGAACAACGGCTCGCGTAAGGAACGTAAGGAAGTCGAGGAGGTCGTGAATGGCTGAGATCGCCCTGTTAGCGCCCGTCAAGCCGGAGGCACGTTCCTCCCTGTACTGGCTCATCTCCGACTCGTGGATCATGGCCAAGCGCAGCACGCTGCACATCATCCGCAGCATGGATCAGGTGCTCTCGCTGGTGGTGTTCCCGATCATGTTCATGCTGCTGAACCGCTACGTGTTGGGCGGCGCCATCGATACCGGCGACGTGAGCTACGCGAACTTCCTGTTCGCTGGCATCCTGGTCCAGACGCTCGCCTTCGGTGCCAACTACACCACGATCAACCTCGCGGTCGATATGCAGGAAGGCATCGTGGACCGCTTCCGCTCGCTCCCGATGTCGGGCACGGCGCTGGTCATCGGCCACATCGCCGCCGATCTCGTCCGTAACGTCATCTCCGGGATCATCATTATCATCGCCGGGCTTGCCGTCGGGTTCCGCCCGGACGCGAGCGTAACGAACTGGCTCTACGTGATCGGCCTGTCGCTGGTGTTCACGCTGGCGATCTCCTGGTTGTCGGCCATCCTGGGCTTGCTCGTCAAGAGCCTGGAGGCCGCGCAGTGGGTCGGCTTCGTGGTGATCTTCCCGCTCAGCTTTGTGTCGAGCGCGTTCGTCCCCACCGAGACGATGCCCGCTGCCCTCCGCACCTTTGCCGAGAACCAGCCCATGACCCACACCATCAACGCGATCCGCGCCTGGTTGGTGGGCACCCCGATGGGCGATGCCGCGTGGCTGTCGCTGGCCTGGTCGGTCGCCATCATCGCCATCTCGGTCCCGATCGCGTCCTGGCTGTTCCGGCGTCACTCCGTTCAGTAACCCCTCCTCATTCCCGTATCCCCCTGGGGGCGCAGCAACCTTATACGGACTGGGGCTGAAAACCCGGCCGTCGGGGCGTTGCGCCCCCTTTCGTTTCGCGGTGGGCGAAACTCAGGCGCCGCCCGTCGTGGTGGCGTGAGTGTCCCGCAGGCGTCCGGGTTTGCGGGGCTTTTTCTTGCCCCCGTTTTCTCATAACCGGGTTTATACTGGGATCATCGTGCCGGCATTCGATGTGCTAGGAGGCAACACATGCTCGCCACCGCGCCCCTCATCCCCATGTTGCCCGTCCGCGATCTGGAAAGTGCCCGCCGTTTTTATGAGGATCGACTTGGCCTGCCGCTGATCGAGGATCTATCGAGCAGCGAGGTATACGTGTACCGCTGTGGTGAGGGGACGCTGCTGGGCATGTACCAGCGCGCGGCGCCGTCCACCGCCGATCACACGCTGGCCGCCTGGCTCGTCCCGGACCTGGAAGCGACCGTTCGCCGTATGATGGACCAGGGCATCGTCTTTGAGCAGTACGACATGCCGGGGCTGAGGACGAACAGCCTGGGCATTGCGGAGACGAAACATGAATGGGCCGCCTGGTTCAAGGATCCGGATGGCAACATCCTGGCCGTCGTTCAGCTTCGGAACGCCTGAGGGCCGCCCGCCCATTGGGGTGCGCAAACGCCCGAAAAGTTATACCATAGTCACGGATAGACACGACATGCAGGCTGGTCGGGGCGCCACTCCACCCACGCCCGGTGAGGGGCGGGCTGGCGCCCCTCGGTGAGCCGTCGCACGGCGGTGGTAGGCTGTCCCGGCGTCGAATCCTCGTCAGCAAAGGAAGGCAAATGGCGATGTCACCCCGCGAGCAGTTTGAGCGAGAGTTGAGGCAGCTCACTCTCTCCGTGGAGCAGATGGGCGCGATGGTCGAGAACCAGCTCAAGCTGGCCTTTGACGCGTTTGATGCGCTGGACGTGAACCAGGCCCAGGTGGTGGCCGCGCTCGATCGCGACGTCAACGCGCAGCGCTTTGCCATCGAGTCGGCCTGCTTCCGGCTGATCGTGACGCAGCAGCCCGCCGCCCGTGACCTGCGCTCGATCATCGCCGCGCTGAACATCATCGTTGACCTGGAGCGCATCGGGGACAAAGCCAAAGACATCACGCACACCATCCCGCAGATCCTGGCCAAGCCCAACCGCAAGCGCCCCGCCGAGTTGGCGCGCATGGGCGAGTTGGTTCGCAGCATGTTGCGCCGCTCCCTCGAAGCCTACGCCACCGGTTCGACCGAGTTAGCCCGGCAGGTGCCCGCCCAGGCCGGGGAGTTGGATTCCCTCTACGCCGCCGTGGTGGACCAGATCGTTGTGAGCATCGCCAAGGCGAAGAAGGAGAAAAAGATCGCGGCGACCTTTGCCCTGCTGCGTGCGGCCCAACACATGGATCGCGTGGGGGATCTGGCGGTCAACGTGGCTGAGCGCATCGTCTACATCGAAACGGGTAACGTCGAGGAGATGAAGGTCCACTTTCAGGACACCGTCGACTGACCCTTAAGTTTGCCCCGCGCCTAACCTAAATCCATCCCCTTGACCTGCGCCGGGGACAGCTACGCCCACCGCATCGGGTGGCCTGAGACGCGGCTTTCCCCCTCCTCAACTCAGGCCCGGCATCTCAAGGGTATATGCAGCTTTGCCTTACGATAACTTAATGTATAATATCCTGTGGACTGAGAGAGTAGCTCCTTTAGGCTGCGTGCAAAGCAGGATTAAACTGCCGGCTGGCACCCCAAACCTTGCGCGACCAGGGATCTCAGGTTTTTCACCACGCGCAGCGATAAGTTGTGACTAAGGCGGGGCGAGTATTTTCGCCGCCGTGCTCTGGCGGCTCGGCAGGCAGTTTTGGCCTGCTAAGGGAGTTACAAGCATCGATGCCTCAGAACGCACTTTCCCGCTGGGTGGTCGCTGTCTTATTACTGGTGCTCCTCGGCCTGTTGTTAGGTGGCATTCGCCTCTACCTGGGCCAGGAGCGCCAGCTTAAGGATGAAGCCAAGCAAGAGCTGAACGCCATCGCGCAGTTGAAGGTGGAACAGATCGCGGCGTGGCGTACCGAACGGCTGGCCGCCGCCGCCGTGCTGATGGACACCCCCTATTTCACCGATACCGCTGTGCGCTGGCTGACTGGCTCGCGGTCCCGCGCGGATCAAGACCAACTGGATGACCTCCGCGAGTGGCTGCTGTCCCAGAAGGTGCATTACGGTTACGACGATATCCTTCTGCTCGATGCGGGTAAAAACGTCCGGCTGAACCTGGCCGGTGAGCACGGCCCGCTGGCCGATGACCTGGCCGCCACGCTTTCCGCCGCCTGGCACGACCGTCAGGCGATGTTATCCGACCTGCACGTCAGTCCCAATGGCACGCTGCCGCACCTCGACGTCGTCGTGCCCCTCTTCGCTCACGATGGTCCGGACGCCGCGCCAGCCGGGGCGGTGGTCATTCACAGCGAGGTGACCGAGTTCCTCTACCCGCTGCTGGAGTTCTGGCCGGACGCCCCCCGGAGCGCCGAAGTGGCCCTGGTGCGCCGCGAAGGCGACGCCGCCTTATACCTGACCGAGCCGCGTCACCAGCCGGGCGAGCCGCTTACCTACCGTGTCCCGCTCGATGAAACCGACACCCCGGCTGTGATGGCCGTCTTGGGTGAAAAGGGCGTCGTCGAGGGACGGGACTATCGCGGCGTTGACGTGCTGGCCGCCGTGTACCCCATCCCGGATACGCCCTGGTACGTGGTTGCCACGGTGGAGAAGTCCGAGGTCCTGGCCGAGTGGCGCGCCCGCTCCGCCCTGATCGTCGGCATGATGATCGGCGCGGTGGCGTTGGTCGCGATTGGGGGCGGGATGATCCTGCTCAATGCCGAGCACGCGCACGTCCGCTCCTTGCTCCGGTCTGAGAAAGCCCGCCGCGAAAGCGAGGTCCGCTACCATACCGTGCTGTTGGGCATCGGTGACGGCGTGATCGTGACGGACCCCGCCGGACGGGTCGAGTTGCTCAACCCGGTAGCCGAGCGGCTCACCGGCTGGTCGCAGGATCAGGCGCGTGGTCAGCCGCTTGAGGATGTCTTTCGCATCATCAACGAGGAGACCCGCTCCCCGGTCGAGAACCCGGCCCGCCGGGCCATACGTGAGGGCACCATCGTGGGCCTCGCCAACCACACGATGCTGATCGCCAGGGATGGCACCGAGATCCCCATCGCGGACAGCGCCGCCCCGATCTGGGACGCGGACGGCGATCTGATCGGCGTGGTGTTGGTTTTCCGCGACCAAACCGAGGAGCGTGCGGCGTACCGCGCCTTGCAGGAGAGCGAGGCATATATCCGCACCGTCCTGGATAACCTGCCCATCGGCATTGCTGTGAACTCCGCGTCCCCACCCGTCGAGTTCACCTACGTCAACGAGCATTTTCTGAAACACTACCGCACCACCCGCGAGGCGCTTGCCCACTCCGACGGCTTTTGGGAGGCGGTCTACGAGGATGAGGCGTTCCGCGAGGTCATCAAGCAGCGGGTGCTGGAGGACATTGCCAGCGGTGATCCGGAGCGGATGCGTTGGGACGATATACCGATCACGCGCCAGGGGGCGGAAACCACGTACATCAGCGCCCAAAACATCCCGATACCCAGCAAGAACCTGATGCTGTCGATGGTCTGGGACACGACCAGGCGCGTCCGCGCGGAGCAGGCCCTGCGTGAGAGCGAGGCGCGCTACCGTGGCGTGTTCCAGAACAACCACGCCGTGATGCTGGTCCTCGACCCCGCCAGCGGTGCCATCATCGACGCCAACCCCGCCGCCTGTGCCTATTATGGCTGGACGCGTGACGAGTTGTGTGCCATGCGGATCGACCAGCTCGACCCGCTCCCGATGGACGAGACCCTCGCGGAGATGGAGCGCGCGCGTGCTGACGGGCGCTATTGCCTCAACCTCCGGCATCGTCTGGCGAATGGCGAGGTCCGCGACGTGGAGGTGTACAGCGGCCCGGTCGAGGTCCAGGGGCAGCAGTTGGTCTACGCCATCGTGCACGACATTACCGACCGCGTCCGGGCCGAGGAGGAGGTGCGCCTCAACGAGTCCCGGCTGCAAAGCCTGTTGCGCATCTCCCAACACGAGGCGGGTACCATCCAGGAGCTGCTCGAGGTCGTCTTGAACGAGGCGATCACGCTGATGGACAGTGAGATCGGCTATATCTACCGGTACGACGAAGAGAGCCAGCGTTTCACCCTCAGCACTTGGTCCGCAGAGGTCATGGCGAACTGCATGCTCAGTAAGGTTCAAACGACCTGTGACCTCGAAAAGACCGGGATCTGGGGTGAGGTCGTCCGCCAGCGTAAACCGCTCGTGATCAACGATTTTCAGGCGCCCCATCCCCTCAAGCGCGGGTATCCCGAAGGGCACGTTCACCTGTTCCGGTTCATGTCCATCCCCGTGTTCCGGGGCGACCAGATCGTCGCCGTCGTCGGCGTCGCCAACAAGAAGACGGACTACACCCAGACGGACGTCTGGCAGCTTTCGCTCCTGTTCAGCTCGGTGTGGAAGATCGTCGAGCGCAAGCTCGCGCAGGAAGCCGAACACGCGCAGCGCCTGCTGGCCGAGGCGCTGCGTGACACGGCCGCGTCCCTGATCAGCGCGCTCGGCGTTGATGCCGTGATGAACATCATCCTTGAGAATGTCGCCCGCGTCGTGCCCCACGACGCCGCGAACATCATGCTGATCGAGGATGGCTATGCCCGCGTCGTGTACTGGCGCGATATACCGGACGACGTGCTCCATCTGCTGCCGACGTTTCGCCTTCCCGTTGACGAAATCCCTAATCTGCATAAGATGGTGGTCACCCACACGCCGTACCTGGTGTCGGACACTGCTGAGTATCCGGACTGGGTCGACCATCCCGTTTCCGCGTGGGTGCGCTCCTACGTCGCCGCGCCGATCCGGTCGCATGGCCGCGTGATCGGCTTCCTGAACCTGGACAGTGCCACCCCCGGCTTCTTCAACGCGCGCCACGCCGAACGCCTGCAAGCGTTCGCGGACCTCGTCTCGATCGCCATCGAGCACGCTCAGCTTTACGAGCGGATCCAGCGTTACGCGGACGAGTTGGAGGAGCGCGTCGTCGAGCGCACGGCTGAGTTGAAGCGGGCCAAGGAACAGACCGAGGCCATCTTCAACAGCAGCAGCGACGTCATGATCCTGTTCCACCCGGACGGCACCGTCAACCAGGTCAACCCGGCCTTCGCGGCCACCTTCGGATGCGAGCCGGACCAGGCCCTGAACCAGTCGATCACGACGCTGGTCGTTCCGGAGCAGGTCGCCGCCGTGGAGCAGGCGTTCGAGGCCGTCACACAGACCTGGGAGCCGCAGCGCCTTGAGATCACCGTCCGCTGCTCCACGGGCAGGACGTTCGAGGCGGACGCCGCGTTGTCGCCGGTGGTCGAGCGTGAGGGGCACCTGCTCGGCGTGGTGTGCAACCTGCGCGATATCACGCTGCGTAAGCGCATGGAGGCGCGGCTCCGCCAGACTCTTGAGCAGGAGATGGAGCTAAACGAGCTGAAGTCGCGCTACGTGTCGATGGCTGCCCACGACCTGCGCAACCCGTTGGCGGTCATTCAGAGCGCGTTTACGCTGCTGGAGCGTTACGGTCACCGCCTCTCGCCGGAGGAGAGGCAGGCCGAATTCGACGTAATGCGGCGGACCGTCAGCCACATGGTCAACCTGCTCGATGATATCCTCGTCATCGGGCGTGCCGAGTCCGGCAGGCTCTCCTTCAACCCGGCCCCGGTGGACGTGGCCGCCTTCTGCCAGTCCCTGATCGCCGAGGCGGAGCAGGTCGCCGATAGCACGCACCGCATCGAATTTTGCTGCCAGGGGACGGGTTCCCCGGCCATGCTCGATCCCAAGCTGCTGCGGCACATCCTGAGCAACCTGCTCTCCAATGCGATCAAGTACTCCCCGGACGGCAGCACGATCGTGTTCACCGTTCACCAGGAGCCGGAGCAGGTCACCTTCTGCGTGCGCGACCAGGGCATCGGCATCCCCGAAGCGGACCAGGCGCGCCTGTTCGAGCCGTTCCACCGCGCCGACAATGTCGGCAGTTGTCCCGGTACCGGGCTGGGGCTGGCGATCGTCAAGCAGTCCGTTGACCTGCACGGCGGCACTATCACGTTTGAGAGCCGGGAGGGGGTGGGGACGGCCTTCACCGTTTCCCTGCCTCAAACGGGGGAGGGCGGGGAGGTGGCCTGAGATCGGCCCTGGCCCCGACGACGCCCTGCACTTCATCCGCTCGCCCAACCTGATCGTGCCTGACGCCGCCATGCCCCCGGATGGCGTCGGCGTGCTCGCCGCTTTGCGCCGACCCCGATCACGAACCTCGCTTGACACCGCGCAAAAACAGGAATAGGATTGAGGTAAGCGTTTGCGCAAGCGCTTAACTACGGTTTACCGTTTATTTGCTTTGTCATTTGACTATTCTTTTGCACCTTGCGCAGGGTATTTTATGGAACCTTTGGCACCCTCTCACTCGCATGATCCTCTTCCGCTGCCGCCCAACGAAATCATCCTTATTGCCAGCGGCGACCAGCGCCAGGACGCCAACCGCATCCAATGGCCGGCCCAGGCTGATGTGGAAGCGCGCGTGATCAAAGCCTTCGCGGACGAAGGCTACACCGTGCGTCGCGGCCACCCCTACGACCCCGAGTTGCAACACGGCTTCATCTGGAGCCAGCGCATGGGTATGGACGTGTTCCAGCACATCCACCCGGACGCCCCGCTCCTGGTCGTGGACGCCATCTGGCAGTACAGCCACCACGTCCTGGCCGGGCTGCGCCGTCACCGGGGTCCGATCCTGACGATCGCCAACTGGTCGGGCACGTGGTCGGGGCTGGTCGGCATCCTGAATCTCAACGGCAGCCTGACCAAAGCGGGCGTCAAATACAGCACGCTCTGGAGCGAAACCTTCGATGACCCGTTCTTCCGCGCGGGCATCCGTGCCTGGCTCAAGGACGGGACCATCCCGCACGACACCTCTCACGTGCGCGACCTGGATCTGGCCGAGCTGCCCCCGGACGCTGTGCGCCTCGGTGAGGCGCTCGCCGAGCAGCTTCGCTCCCGGTTCGCCATCCTCGGCGTCTTCGATGAGGGCTGCATGGGCATGTACAACGCCATCATCGACGACGAGCTGCTTAACCCGATGGGCGTCTACAAGGAGCGCCTGAGCCAGTCTGCCTTGCTGGCGGCTATGCGTC
The DNA here is from genome assembly GCA_964526095.1 of uncultured Anaerolineaceae bacterium. Lineage (GTDB taxonomy): Bacteria > Chloroflexota > Anaerolineae > Aggregatilineales > Aggregatilineaceae > Aggregatilinea. The sequence goes on from CAZGLU010000096.1 coordinate 9,414, forward strand.
GCGTCACCGACGCCGAGGCGCAGGCCGTGTACGACTGGCTGAAGGGGCGGGGCGTGACGTTCCGC
>CAZGLU010000097.1:0-9457 GCA_964526095.1 uncultured Anaerolineaceae bacterium
GCCAGCGGCAAGACCGTCGAGCGCAACGCGGGCGCCTCGCTGATCGACATGGGCGACGGCGTGGCGCTGCTGGAGTTCCACACCAAGGCCAACGCCATCGACGACGACATCATCAAGCTGGGGTGGAAGGCGCTCGAACGGCTGCCCGGCGACTTCGACGGGCTGGTGATCGGCAACCAGGGCGAGCACTTCAGCGCCGGGGCGAACATCTTCCTGATCGCGATGCTGGCGCAGCAGGAGCAGTGGGACCAGATCCGCGCCGTGACGCGCGAACTGCAAAACCTGTTCCAGGCGCTGCGGGCCGCCCCGCGCCCGGTCGTGACCGCGCCCTTCGGCATGGCGCTCGGCGGCGGCGCCGAGTTCGCGATGGCCGGTGCGCGGACAATCGCCCATGCGGAGCTGTACATCGGGCTGGTGGAGATGGGCGTCGGCCTGCTGCCCGCCGGGACGGGCTGCAAGGAGATGCTGCGGCGCAACATCAACCCGGTGATGCGCACGCCCAACGCCGACGTGCTGCCGCACCTGCAACGCGTCTTTGAGAACATCGCCCTCGCGCGGGTGTCGGAGAGCGCGCGGCAGGCACAGGACATGGGCTTCCTGACGCCCGCCGACCGCATCGTGCTGAACCGCGATCACCTGCTGGCCGAGGCCAAGCGCGAGGTGCTGCACCTCGCCGCGAGCGGCTACACGCCCCCGCCGCCGGGTAAAGTGTGGGCCGCCGGACGGGACGCCCTGGCCGCGCTGCGGGTCGGGATCTACAGCATGTACGAGGCGGGTTACGCCACCGAGCACGACAAGCTGATCGCGGAGAAAATCGCCTACGTGCTGTGCGGCGGCGACCTGTCCGAGCCGGGTTGGGTACCGGAGCAGCACATCCTCGACCTGGAGCAGGAAGCCTTCGTGGACCTGTGCCGCGAGCCGAAGACCATCGAACGGATCGCGCACATGCTGCAATTCAACAAGCCGCTGCGCAACTAGAGGCCGTTATGCATCTGGCTGGCGTCTCGTTTTTCCCCTCAGCCCTCTCCCCCTCGCCCTGCTGTCGAGGGGGACGGGGCTGGCCCGCCTCCTCACCGCCTGCGTGGAAGGGAGAGCCTGAGGGACCAGCGTGCAGAACTCACCCTTGAGGCATGAGATTTGAGAAAGTTGATGGGCCGCCGATAGCCACATGACCAGCTACCCCTACCGCGTACCCTGCACTACCCCCCTCGTTCGAGAGATCATGGCCCGCGCTCACCCCACGTGCCGCTGCCAGAAAGGTGATCCGCAGCATGGATAAGCGAGCCTTCCGGGCCGCCGCCCCACGGGAATGGTCCCTGCGCACCAAGCTGCTGCTGATGCTGATGGTGATCGTCGTCGGGCTGTTGGGCCTGCTGTATGGTCTGTCCCGCATCGTCTTGGTGGAGCGGTTCGGCCATATCGAACGCGAGGCGGTCACCACGAGCCTCAGCCAGATCGACGCGCTGTTAGAGGCCGACACCACGCAGCTTGCCATGCTCGTGGCGGATTGGGCGGCGCGGGAAAACACCTATCACTTCGTCACCGGCGCAGACCCGACGTATCTGCGCGACAACGTCAGCCCGGAGATGTTCAAACGCCTGGGCATCGACCTGATCGTGTTCCTGGACGCCGCCGGAAAGCCGGTGTTCTCGCAGGCCCGGCGCCCATCCGACGGCATGCCGCAGCGTTTGGACCCGGCGGACCTCGCGGCGCTGGCCCGGCTGGACCGCACGCCGCGTGCAGGCGCGCAGACGTCCGAGATCAGCGGGCTGACCTTCCTCGACGAGCAGCCGCTCCTCGTTGCCGCGCACACCATCGAGGCGCCGAGGATCAGCGCGCTGCCGGGCGGGACCCTGGTGTTCGGCCGCCTGCTGACGCCGGAGCGTCTGGCCGCGCTGGGCGGTGCGGGCGACCCGGCGGTGCGCCTGCTGCGGCTGGATGACCCGGCGCTGCCGCCGTCCGTGCGCGCGGACGCGACCGATCACCGCGTTCACGTAGCCGGGCGGGATCACGTCGAGGGGTTCAGCGTGCTGTCCGACGTGTTTGGCACACCCGCCGCCGCGCTGAAGGTGACGCTGCCACGGTCGGTCTACGCGCAGAGCCGCCAGATCCTGGACCGGTTCCTGTTGTGCTCGCTGGTGGCGGGCGCGCTGTGCTCGTTGGTCACAGCCTTCCTGATCAACCGCCTGTTCCTGGCCCGGCTGGCGCGTATGCGCCAGAGCGTGCGCCGGATCGCGCAGACGAACGACCCCAGCGCGCGCATCCCGGTCAGCGGGCACGACGAGCTGAGCGAGCTGGCCGAGACATTGAACCACGCCTTCGCCGCGCTGCAACAGTCGCAGGAGACGCTGGCCGAGAGCCAGCAGCAGCTTCAACAGATCCTGACCTCGATCAGCGACAGCATCCTGCGCTTCGACGTGGCGCCTGACGGCACGGCCAGCAACCTGTGGCTGTCAGCCCCTCAGTTCAAGGCGATCACCGGCCACGACGGGGCCTGGCTGCAAGCGAACCCGGACGCCTGGCGCGACCTGGTGCACCCCGACGACCACGCCCAATTCACGGCCTTCCTGGAACGCCTCAGCACCGGCCACGACGCGGAGAGCGAGTACCGCATCCTCGCCGCATCGGGCGACACGGTCTGGCTGCGCGACAGCGGGCACGTCGAGCCGCTGCCCGGCGGCGCGGGCTGGCGCGTCTTCCGGGTGCTGAGCGACATCACAGGCCGCAAAACGGCGGAGGAGGCGCTGCGCACCAGCCAGGAACGACTCGCCCGCGTCCTGGAGGGGAGCGGCGATGGCTGGTGGGACTGGGATTTCCGGACCAACACGGTGGCGGGCAACGAGCGCTGGGCCGAGATGCTGGGCTACGCCCCGGAGGAGATCGATCCGGATTTCGAGAACTGGAAGACGCTGATCCATCCGGACGACCTGGGACGCGTGATGGCGGCCCTCGACCGCCACGTGAAAGGGGAGACGTCCTCCTACGAGTGCGAATACCGCCTGCGCAGCAAAGCGGGCGAATGGCGCTGGGTGCTCGACCGGGGCATCCTGGTCACGCGTGACGAGGATGGGCGCCCGCTGCGCATGGCGGGCACGCACACGGACATCACGGCACGCAAAGCGGCCGCCCAGGCGCTTGAGGAGAGTGAGGCGAAGATCCGGTCGATCCTGGCCGCCATCCCGGACCTCATGTTCCGCCTCGACCGCGAAGGCCGCTACATCGACATTCACGCCGGGAATGCAGAGGGCCTCTACGCCCCGCCCGCCGAGGACGCGATCGGCCAACGCGTGACAGACCTCCTCCCCGCGGAAGTCGCGCAGATCATCATGGACCGCATCGCCGCCGCGTTCTCAAGTGGCGAGATCCAGGTCTTCACCTACGAGCTGCCGTTCGCAACCGGCCCGCGCCGGTTCGAGTCACGGCTGGTGGTCAGCGGCCCGGACGAGGTCCTCATGATCGTGCGGGACATCACCGCGCGGGCCGAGGCGGAAGCCGAGCGCGAGCGGCTGCTGAAGGAGATGGAGGCCCGCGCGACGGAGATGGCGACCGTCGCCGAGATCAGCCTGCGCGCGACGCGCATCCTCAACATCGACCACCTGCTGCCGACCGTCGCGGACCTGACGCGCGACACGTTCGACCTGTACCAGGCGCACATCTTCCTGCTGGACGCGACGGGCACGCAGTTGGAGTTAGCCGCAGGCGCCGGGGAGGTCGGGCGCATGCTGGTACGCCAGCATCACAGCATCCCGCTGGACCACCCGCAGAGCGTCGTGGCGCGCGCCGCCCGCACGCGTACCAGTGCGGTCATCAACGACACACGCACGGCGACCGATTGCCTCCCCAACCCCCTCCTGCCCCTCACCCAATCGGAACTGGCGATCCCGATGATCGCGGGCGGCGAATTGCTGGGCGTGCTCGACGTGCAGTCCATTCACGCGGGACGCTTCGCCATCACCGATGTGAACGTGATGACGACCCTGGCCGCCCAGGTGGCGATCGCCATCCAGAACGCGCGGCTTTTCACCGAGAACGAGCGCCGGTTGGCGATCATCGAGAACTCGACAGAGAGCATCGCGCTGGCCTCCCTGAAGGAAACCCCGTACCACCCCATCTACGTCAACCGGGCCGGGCTGGAACTGGTCGGCATGGACAGCGCCGCCGAGTTCTGCAGCCACCCGGTCACGCACTACTATGACGCGCCGAGCGTAGACCGGCTGGCTGCCGAGGCCATTCCAGCCGCCCTCAGCAGCGGCCTGTGGCGCGGGGAGTCCACGATCCGGCGGCAGGATGGCACGCTCGTGCCGGTGGCGCAGACGCTGTTCGTGATCCGTGACGAGGACGGCACGCCGCGCGATCTGGCGACCATCATGACCGACATCAGCGACCGCAAGGCGGGCGAGGAGGCCCTGCGCCGCGCCAACCGTGCGTACCGCATCCTGAGCAACTGCAACCAGGCCATCGTGCGCGCCGGGGACGAGGCTAACCTGCTGTGGCAGATCTGCCAGATCATGAGCGCGGAAGGCGGCTACCCGCTCGTATGGGCGGGCATCATCGAGCCGGAAGGCGGGCAGGTCATCCCCGCCGGGTCTGCGGGCGATGAAACGGTCGCGGAGGCGATCACCGGCTCGTGCGGCGCGGAGGGCTGCCCATGCGAGCGTGCCTTGTCCAGCAGGCAGATCCATATCGTGGCCGACCTCGCAGCGGTGGACCGCTCGCAAAGTGCGTGGGTGGCGACCGCCGTCGAACGGGGCTTCACGTCCGCGCTGGTGCTGCCCCTGCTCGATGAGTTGGAGGCGCCGTTCGGCGTGCTGGTGCTGGGCACCACGCAGCCGGGCGCGTTCGATGACGAGGAACTGGCGCTGCTCAAGCAGCTTGCTTCCGACCTGGCCTTCGGGCTGATGTCCCTGCGCGCGCGCAGCGAGCGTGAAAAGGCGCTGGCGGCCCGCCGCGAGCAGTACATCCTCACCGAGGCCCTGCGCGACACGGCGGAGGCGATCAACAGCAGCCTCGATCCGGAGATCGTGATCGACCGCATTTTGGACAACCTCAAGCGCGTCGTCCCGCACGACGCCGCCGACATCATCCTGGTCGAGGGGGACAGCTCGCGCCTCGTCCGCGCGCGGCAGTACACCGAGCAGGATCCGATCGAACCGGCGGGTGGGGTGACGCCGCTGCTCAACCAAAACGAGGTCGTGCGTCGGGTGGCGGCCAGCGGCAAGCCGCTGATCGTGCCGCACACGCAGGACGATCCCGACTGGGCCGAATACAGCCGGTGGGCCGCGTCCTTCGCCTGTGCGCCCGTGCGCCGCGAGGGCAACGTGATCGGCCTGATCAGCGTCTACAGCGTCGTGCCGCACTTCTTCAAAGAGCGGCACGCCGAACGGCTGCAAGCCTTCGCGGATCAGGCGGCCATCGCCCTGCAAAACGCCAGCCTGTACGAGGCCGCCCAGCGCCACGCCGACGAGCTACAGGCGCAGGCCCGGCGGCTGGCGGTGATCAACCGCGTCTCGACGCGGCTGGCGCAGACGCTCGACATCGACCAGATCTACCGCATCATCATGGACGAGACGCAGGCCGTGTTGGGCGCAGACTTCGGCAGCCTCGTGATCTTCGAAGGCAACGAGGTGGGCCGCGTCGTCTTCGGCACGCACCCCGACGACCGGAAAGGATGCTCCCCGGAGCTTCCGCTCGCCGGTAACGCATCCGTGGACCTCGTGCGGCAGACACACCGGCCGCTCGCCTCGGAGGACGTGCTGCACGACCCGTTGTTCGAGTTGGCCCACCCCATCCTGCGCGCGCGAGGCACGCGCTCGCTGATCATCGCGCCACTGGTGGTCGGCGCAGAGGTCATCGGCACGCTCGGCCTCGACTTCAAGCGGCCGCGCCGGTTCACGGAGGCGGAGAGCGAGCTGCTGAACACGCTCACGTCCCAGGCGTCGGTGGCGATCGCCAAGGCCAAGCTGTACGACGCGGAGCGCGACCAGCGCATCCTGGCCGAGGCGCTACGCGATACGGCCGCCACCATCAACAACACGCTGAACATCGACGAGGTCCTCGACCGCATCCTGGATAACGTGGGCCGCGTCGTCCCGCACGACGCCGCGAACGTGATGCTGATCGACCAGGGGGTGGCGCGGGTCGAGCGCGAGCGCGGCTATGCCGAGCGCGGGCTGAGCGAATGGATGGCCCAACTGCACTACGCGGTTGACGAGGTGCCGCACTGGCAGCACATGCTCGCCACCGGGGAGCCGTTCGCCATCCCCGACACGCAGAGCGAGCCGACGTGGGTGCCCTTTGAGGAAGAACGCTGGATCCGCTCAACCGTCAAGGCGCCGATCCGGCTGGAAGGGCAGAGCATCGGCATCCTGCAACTGGACAGCGAGACGCCGAACGCCTTCAGCCAGGCCGACGCCGAACGGCTGCAAGCCTTCGCGGACCAGGCAGCCATCGCGATCCGCAACGCGCAGCTTTTCGCCGCCGAGCGCGACCAGCGCGCCCTGGCCGAGGCGCTGCGTGACACGGCGGAGGTCGTCAACAGCTCGCTGGACTTCAACGACGTGCTGGAAGGCATCCTGGCCAACGTGGAGCGCATCGCGCCCCATCACTCAGCCACCATCCTGCTCGTCGAGGGCGACACCGCCCGCGTGGCGCGCTCGCATGTCGTACCGCCGGACCCCGACATCAAGCGCTGGATCGAAGCATGCCGCTTCCACGTCCCCTCGACGGAAAACCTGCGCACCATGGTTGAGACGCGCGAGCCGCTCGCCATCGCCGACACGGAAACCTATCCCGGCTGGATACGCCAGCCGAACCTCCCGTGGATCCGGTCGCAGGCCGCAGCGCCGATCCGCCAGGACGACCGCGTGATCGGCTTCCTGACGCTCGACAGCCTGGAGCCAAACTTCTACACACAGGAGCACGCCGAACGCCTGCAAGCCTTCGCGGACCAAGTCGCCACGGCGATCCGCAACGCGCAGCTTTTCGCCGCCGAGCGCGAGCAGCGCACGCTGGCCGAGGCCCTGCGCGACACGGCGGCGGCGCTCAACAGCACGCTCAACTTCGACGAGCTGCTGGACCGCATCCTGACCAATGTCGGGCGCGTCGTCCCGCACGACTCGGCCAACATCCTGCTCGTCGAAAACGGCGTGGCGCGCGCGGTGCGCAGCCAGGGCTATACCGAACACGGCCAGGAGAACTGGGTCGAGCGTTGGTTGTCGCATTACGGCAACGACATCTACGCGCTGGAGGGCTTCCGCTAGATGATGGAAACCGGGCAGCCGTACATCATTGCCGACACGCACATGGACCAAAACTGGACCGCGTACGAGGACGTCGCCTGGATCCGCTCGTATACCGGGACGCCGATCCGCCTGGAAGGTGAAGTGATCGGGTTCATCAACCTGGACAGCACCACGCCCAACTTCTTCACCCAGACCCACGCCGACCGGCTGCAAGCCTTCGCGGACCAGGTCGCCATCGCCATCCGCAACGTCCAGCTTTACGACGCGATCCAGCACCACGCCGCCGACCTCGAGCAACGTGTGGCGGCCCGCACCACCGAGCTTGAGGCGCAGCGCGTCCAGTTGCAAACGATCCTGGAGTCGATGGGTGAAAGCGTGATCTACACGGTCGGCAGCAAGGTCTCGTACGTCAACTCGGCGGCGTTGGCGCTGTTCGGCTACGACATGGAGGAGGTGTTCACCAACTCGCGTGCGGTCTACTATCATCTGACGCAGGCGGTGACCAATCGCGAGCAGATAATGCGCGAGATCCATGCCGCGTTCCAACGGGGTGAGGCATGGCGCGGCGAGGCGCGGCTCACGCGGCGCAACGGCGAAACCTTCGACGCATCCCTGACCATCTCACAGGTGATGGCGCCGGAAACAGAGGGCCCCAGCGTCGTCACGCTGGTGCGCGACATCAGCCAGGCGAAGGCGCTCCAGGCGCAAAAGGACCGCTTCATCGCCAATGCCTCGCACGAGCTGCGCACGCCGCTGGCGAACATCAAGACGCGGCTGTACCTGATCCGCCGCCAGCCGGACAAGCTCCAATCACATCTGGCGATCCTGGAGCGCGTGACCGACAGCATGACCGAGTTGATCGAGAACATGCTCGACGTGTCGCGCTTCGAGCGCGGCGTGATCGCGCTCTACCGCCGCCCGGTCGTCCTCCAGCCTGTGATCGAGGACGTCGTGGCGATCCAGCAGCCGGAGGCCGAGCGCAAGGGCATCAGCATCAAGACGGTGTTGGCCCGGGAGCCGCTGCGCGCCTTCGCGGACCCGCAGCGGATCGCGCAGGTCATCACGAACCTGATCACCAACGCGATCAACTACACGGTGGAGGGCGGGCAGATCACGGTCGAGCTGGACCGCGAGCCGCCCAGCCCTGCCGCCGAGCGCGGCCGCGCCGTGATCCGCGTGCGCGACACGGGGGCGGGTATCGCGCCGGAGCTGCTGTCGCAGGTGTTCGATCCGTTCTTCCGCGCCACGGAAGGCTCGGCCAGCGGGACCGGCCTCGGCCTGACGATCGTGCGCGAGATCGTGAACCTGCACGAGGGCGGGCTGCACGTCGAGAGCAACGTCGGTGAGGGCAGCACGTTTACAATCAAGCTGGACCTGGTGGACGGTTAGCGGCGCGGCGCACAACACACCGCACCGCGCCGGACCTCAGGACAAGACGGGACGACAGGGAGGGAGCGCACGATGAGAGAGGCTGTGATCGTCGCCATGTCGCGGACCGCCGTCGGGCGTGCGAAGAAGGGGACGACCCGCACCACCCGCCCAGAGGCGCTGGTATCCGCCGTGCTGCACGACCTGCTGCGGCAGGCTGGCGGGCGTCTGGACCCGAACGAGATCGACGATTTCATGCTGGGCTGCGCCATGCCGGAGGGCGCGCAGGGCCTGAACTTCGCCCGCATTGCGGGGCTACAGGCCGGGCTGCCGGTCTCCGTGCCCGCGCAGACGGTCAACCGCTTCTGCTCCAGCGGCCTGCAAACCATCGCGACCGCCGCCGAGCGTATCATCGCAAACGGGGCGGACATCATCATCGCGGGCGGGGTGGAGTCGATGAGTCAGGTGCCGATGGCCGGCTTCCATTTCAGCCCGTCGCTGGAGGCGAGCTACGAGCACCCGGAGATCTACCTCGGCATGGGCCTCACGGCGGAGCGCGTGGCCGAGCAGTACGGCATCAGCCGCGAGGACCAGGACGAGTTCGCCTACCAGAGCCACATGAAGGCCGCCGCCGCGACCGACGCGGGCAAAGTCGCGGAGGAGATCGTCCCGGTGATCTTCGAGGAGGTGGCGCTCGTCGATGGGCAGCGGCAGGTCCGGGCGATCACGTTCGACCAGGACGAGCACCTGCGCCGCGACACCACGCGCGAGAGCCTGGCGCGGCTCAAGCCCGCCTTCAAGCAGAACGGCACCGTTACCGCCGGGACCGCCAGCGCGCTCAGCGACGG
>CAZGLU010000098.1:0-7020 GCA_964526095.1 uncultured Anaerolineaceae bacterium
GATAATGAGCGGTGACTGGAGTTCAGACGTGTGCTCTTCCGATCTCGACCCCGGCAGCCTCCGCGACGTCGAGGATCAGCGGCAGGAGCCGCTCGCGGGCCGCCGCGTCGAGCAGCTTGGAGTCCGTGACCTCCGCGAGCGCGCTCGCGAGGTCGAAGCGGTCCAGGGGGAGGATCACCGCACCGGCGACGACCGGCCCTGCCCACGCGCCACGCCCGGCCTCGTCCAGCCCGGCAATGGCGCGCATGCCCTGGCTGCGCAGCGCGAACTCGTGTGTGAGGTCGGGGTGCACCATCGGGCGGCGGGCCGGGGCGCGCCCGTTTTCACCCGCGTACGTGTCGCGTTCCAGCGAGGCTTCCGGATCGACGCTCATGACCGCTCCTGCCCGTCGCGCGGCGGCACCGGCGTCAGGATCGACTCGATATAGTCGATGGGGACGCGCCGCGCTGCCTGGATCGCGCGCCGTTTGCACCACATCTTCGGCACGCCGCCCAGCGCCGCTACCATCCCGCGCAGCCGGGCACGGGCCGCCGCGCCGCGCCACGCGCGCAGGGCCTCCCAGGCCAACCCGGCCTGCGCTGCCAGGATCGACCGCCAATGCTTGCGCCACAGGGCCGTCGGGTAATTCTTGACCAGGACCCAGACCGCGTTGCGCCCGTCGTAGTAGCTGGCGGTGACGCCGCCGCCCGTCGCCGCGAGGTGATGGTACACAACCGCCGCCGGGGTGTAGATGCAGCGATACCCGGCCAGTTGGGCGCGCCAGCCGAGGTCTACGTCTTCGCATGAAAAGAAGAAGTCGTCGTCCAGCAGGCCGATGTCGTCCAGCATGGTCCGCCGGTAGGCCGCCGAGCCGCCGCAGGCGCTGAAGACGTATTCCTCGCGGTCGTACTGTCCCGTGTCGCGCTCCCACACGCCCCGGTTGCCCATGCGCCCGTTGACGTAGTACAGGTCGCCCGCCGTGTGCAGCCGGTCGCGCTCGTCAAACAGGCGCATCTTCGACGCGACCGCCCCGGCGTCTGGATGGCGTGCGAAGGCATCCACCACGGCCGCCGCCCAGCCCGGATCAACCTCTGTGTCGTTGTTCAGCAGCGCGATCAGCTCGCCCGACGCGGCCCGCATCCCGGCGTTGCAGGCGCCGGTAAAGCCCCGGTTCTCCGGCAGCGTGACGAGGCACACCTCCGGGTACTGCTCGGCCAGCAGGCGGCGCGAGTCGTCCGTGGAGGCGTTGTCCGCGACGATCACCTCCAGCGCGGGGTAGGTCTGCGCGCGCAGGGCGTCGAGACAGGTCGGAAGGTGGTGCGCGCCGTTCCAGTTCGGGATCACCACCGACAGGCGCGGCGCGGCGGAGGATGCGGCCATCATGCTTGCCCGGCTGCGGCCCGTTCCGCCTCAAGGAACGCCTGGACGGCCTCCTGCCACGGGCGCAGCGTGATGCCGAGCCGCGCGGCGGCGACGTTGCGCAGGATGGCGTACTGGGGTGGCCGGGACGGGCGGCTGAACTCCGCCAGCGCGATCGGGGTGATGGGCGTGTCGGCGTAACCGGCGTGGTCCAGGACGAAACGCGCGAGGGCGTAGCGCGAGGCGTGCCCCTCGTTGACGAGGTGGTAGATCCCGTAGCGCCCGGCCTCGATCAGGCGGGCGATCGCGGCGGCGAGGTCGTTGGCATAGGTCGGGTTGCTGACTTCGTTCGTGACGACTTTCAGCGGGACGCCTTCGCCCGCCAGCCGCAGGATGGTCTGGATAAAGTTCTTTCCGCCATGCGCGAACAGCCAGGCGGTGCGCACGATCATGTGCCGGGGCACCAGGTCGCGGACGGCCTGCTCCCCGACCCACTTGCTGTAGGCGTAAGGGTTAAGCGGGTTGGGCCGGTCGTATTCGAGGCAGGCGCGATCCGTCAGCCCGTCAAATACCTCGTTGGTGCTGATATAGACCAGTGCGGCATCCTGTTCAAGGCACGCCTGGGCGACGGCCTGCGTCCCGAAGCCGTTGACGGCCAGCGCCTCGTCTGGGTGCTCGGCGCAGTAATCGACGGCGGTCAGGGCGGCGCAGTGGATCACGAGGTCGGGCCGTGCGTCGCGCACGAACGCGCTGACGGCGGGTGCGTCGGTCACGTCCAGCGTATCGGCGTCTACCGCCACGACGTCGTGTGTGTCGCGCAGGACGGCTGTCAGGGCACGGCCAAGCATACCGTTGGCGCCAGTGATCAGAAGTCGCATGAAGCTCCCCACTCAGACAAGGTGCGTTTCGCCAACACCGGGCCGCGCTTGCGGCCGCGAGCCATTATAGCGGATAAACCGGCGGGCGTGAAACACGTGCGGTTCATGGCCTCCATCTGCTAACACCTAACCTACAGTAGCGGCTCGACAGGCCGCATGTGTGACACCCTGATGGATAGTGGATTAATTAACAGATTAGTCGCTAGCTTGACACAATATACACACTTCATTATAATTGTGTCACTGTTATAAAAACAACGTGACCGTCAGGCCGCACTGGTTTACCCCGTAAATGGGGCGGGCGGCTTCATTTTTACCTATCGTCGGGTGAGAGAGCCTGGGTTGTGACTACTGAGCAGCAGCAATCGTTCCTTAATCGTCGTGTCCTGAAGTTCAATGTGGGGTTCCTCCTCGTCCAGGGTGCGGGGCATCAAAAGGACATCGAACTTGATCTCCCTCGGGTCCGTCTTGATGAAGATGTGGACCTCGATTACCTGCGCGGCCCGTTGCGCTTCAGCCGCAATTCGCGCGGCATCCTCGTCCAGGCGGACCTGGAAGCCAGCGTGGCGGTGGAGTGCGCGCGCTGCCTGGCCGTTTCGTTGGTCCCGATCCGGCTTGAGATCGAGGAGTTGTTCACGTACCCCGCCAGCGACGAGGCGGATTATGCTGTTGAGGAAACGGGTATTTTGGATCTCGCGCCCCTGCTGCGCGAGGAAACCATCCTGGCGACGCCGATGGGGGCCGTGTGCCGTCCGGACTGTGCGGGCTTGTGCCCTGTCTGCGGGCAGAACCTGAACGAAGGTCCGTGCGAGTGTGAGCGCGATGACGTGGACCCGCGCCTTGCTATTCTGCGCGCCCTTAAGGAGGACAAAGATACTCATTGACTCCATTAGAGGCTTGATGTAGGCTGTATTTAGTATTAAGAGGGGGATAGAACATTGAGCGACGTACAATCTGATACGGACCAGCGTGAATCCTATGTCGTATTCCTTGCCAGTTTATTGGAAAGGGCCGAGAGCCAAGGTTTTTTGACGACTGATGACATCCTCGAGGTGCTGCCGGACGCGGACGACGCGCTGGAGCACCTCGATGATATCCTGAACTGGCTGCATGGGGCCGGGGTGGAGATCTTCGGCGACAAGCCGGGGGATGCCGACGCGCATGAGCTTGACGACGGGGACCTGAGCGACGACGAGGATGACGAGGCGTTCGACCTGAGCGGCGTCGCTTCGGATGATACCGTCGGGCTGTACCTGAAGGAGATGGCGCGCGTCCCGCTGCTGTCTACCGAGGAGGAAGTGCAGCTCGCTAAACGCCTTGAGGCGGGGAATGCGGCACGCGCAGAACTGGCCCGCATCGAGGCGACCGCCTCGCCGGAGACGATCGCCGCCTTAGAGGCGATCATCGAGGACGGGAAAGCTGCCCGCGATCACCTGATTAAGGCCAACACGCGCCTGGTGGTCAGCATCGCCAAGAAATACATGGGGCGGGGCGTGCACTTCCTGGACCTCATCCAGGAAGGCAACCTCGGTTTGATGAAGGCCGTCGAGAAGTTTGACCACACCCTCGGCTACCGCTTCAGCACCTACGCGACATGGTGGATCCGGCAGACGATCACGCGGGCTATCGCGGACCAGGGGCGCACCATCCGCGTGCCTGTGCATATGTCCGACCGCATCCGCCGCCTCTACAAGACCTCCCGCCAGCTTGAGCAGGAGATGGGCCGCAAGCCGACGCCCGAAGAGATCGCCGAGCGCATGGACCTGGAGCCTCGCAAAGTGCAGTGGATGCTCAAGGTCAGTTGGCGCCCGATGAGCCTGGAGCGCCCCGTTGGTGAGGAAGAGGACAGCGAGCTGGGCAGCTTCATCGAGGACATGACGACGCCCACGCCCACGCAGAGCGCCTACCAGAACCTGCTGCGCGAGAAGGTGGAGGAGGTTTTGGGCACCCTGACTGCACGCGAGGCCCGCATCCTGGCGCTGCGCTTCGGCTTGCAGAACGGCCGCAGCTACACGCTGGAGGAGGTCGGGCAGAAGTTCGGCTTGACGCGCGAGCGCATCCGCCAGATCGAGGGGAGGGCGTTGCGCCGGTTGCGCCACCCGCGCCGGTCACGCCAACTGCGCGATTTCACCTGATCGACTTACCCCTCCGCCCATACTGTGTGCCTATCGACGCCGTGCTGCCACGGCGTCGCGCGCGTTTCTCCCGTGTTGACATTCCCCTGTAATGCCCGTATACTCCCAACCGTCGCGTTTGTCTATCCCGCCACTTCCTGCGTGAGGAGGCAGAGTCAATGCAAGGCAACGGTAGCTTTCGCCTGATTGTCCGGCGTGGGCCGCAGCCGAACCAGGTCTACGAGCTGAACAAGGGGATTATCACCCTCGGGCGGGATATCACAAATGACATCGTAATCAATGATCCCGAAGTCAGCCGACACCACGCACGCCTCACGCAGACCGGGACCGGGTACACGCTGGAAGACTTAGGCTCCACCAACGGGACGTTTGTCAACGGCCAGCGACTGACCGGCGCGCGCGTGCTCGCCAATGGCGATATGGTGGGCCTGGGCGAGACGGTGACGCTGGCGTATGAAGCCTTTGCGGACGCATACGCTGAGCCGGGTCGCGGTGCGACGATGGTGAACCAGGCCCAGCCGCAGGCGCCGGGGTATGGTGCCCCGCCGAGCGCCTATGCGCCGCCGGACTACGCCCAGCAACCGGCTGGCTTTCCGGCCCAGCCGCAGCAGCCTTACGCGCAGCCACAGCCCGGTGGTTACGCGTACGACTACCAGGACGAGGGCTATGAGAGCGGCGGGATCAGCCGGTGGCTGATCCTCGGCTGTGGCTGCTTCCTGGTGCTGTGCATCGTGTCGTCAGTGATCGCCGTGATCTTTATCGACTCGCAGTGCCTGTGGGGCGACATCCCGGTGATCTCCGAGACGTTTAACCTTGGTGTGAAGCCGGGAGCCTGCGAGTAAGCCCCGGCAAGTGACTGACGCTTTCGGCCAGCCGCCCGACGATGGGCGGCTTTTTGATCCTGTCGCGTGTGTCGCCTGCTATGCCGCCTGCTATAATGGCGCTGTGCGCCGGTGTGCTGAAAGGTGGAACCGTGGCCGACCTGCTGAATGTGGATGTCGCCCTACAGCGCATCCTTGACCGCGTATCCCAACTGCCGGACGAAGCCGTGCCGACCGAGGAAAGCCTCGGCCGCGTGCTCGCCCAGGACGTGATCGCCCATGCCGCCATCCCGCCGTTTCCGAACGCCAGCATGGACGGCTACGCGGTGCGCGCCGCCGACACCGCCGGGGCGTCGCCTGAACAGCCGGTCCGCCTGCGCGTCGTGGCTGACGTGCCTGCCGGGCATATGTCGGAGCGCGTGGTAGGGCCGGGCGAGGCCGCGCGCATCATGACGGGCGCGCCGATCCCGCCGGGGGCGGATGCCGTGGTGCAGGTGGAGCTGACGGACGCGGGATGGACGGTAGGGGATGAGGAACACTTACCAGACACGGTGGGTGTTTTTCGTGTAGTCAAGCCCGGCGCCAACATCCGTGCGGCTGGCGAGGACCTGCAAGAGGGCCAGCGCGTACTGGCGGCCGGGACTGTCCTGCGCCCACAGGATGTCGGCGTGTTGGTATCGCTGGGCGAGGCATCCGTGCGCGTGGTACGCCAGCCGCGCGTGGCGATCATCGCCACCGGCGACGAACTGGCGGACCTGGGCGAGCCGCTGAAACCGGGTCAGATCCGAAACAGCAACAGCTATGTGCTGGCCGGGCTGGTACGCGAATACGGCGGGGTGCCGCACCGGCTCCCGATCGCGCGGGATACGTTCGCGGATGTGCGGGCGGTCTTCGAGGCGGCGCTGGCCGGTGCCCCGGACCTGATCATCAGCTCGGCGGGGGTATCAGTCGGCGCGCGCGACGTCGTGCGGGCGGTGGTGGAGGAACTGGGCGAGCTGGCTTTGTGGCGCGTCAACCTGCGGCCCGGCAAGCCGCTGGCGTTCGGGCAGGTGGGCGGGGTGCCGTACCTGGGCCTGCCGGGGAACCCCGTCTCAACGATGGTGACGTTTGACGTCTTCGCCCGCCCGGCCCTGCTCAAGCTGGCGGGCCGCCCCGCCGATGTGGCGACCGTCCAGGCGCTTTTGACGGAGGAGATGCATTTCGACGGACGGCGTGCCTACGTGCGGGTGCTGCTGCGGCGCGAAGGGGAGACGCTCTACGCCACGCCGACCGGGACGCAATCCTCCGGCGTGCTGCTCTCGATGGTGCTGGCAGACGGCCTCATGATCGTGCCGGAGGGCATGACACACGTGGCGCCCGGCACGCCTCTGACGGTTCGCCTTCTGCGCAGCCTGACCGAGATCGACGGGCGCTGACAGACGGCGGGAGCGTGCGGTCAGCGGCGAGACTTCACCTCCCGGCATCAAGTTGGGGAGTTGAGAAAAGTAGGGGCGAGTTTCGAAGCTCGCCCGATTCTTATCCGCTCGCCTCAGTTGCGTAGTGTGCTTCGGCCAGCGCGTCGAGCATCTCCTCAACCGTGCAGAACTTCACGCGGGACCGCCCCACAGCCGCACCGCGCTCCTGCTCAAGGCGGTCGATCGTCTTCCAATCCTCGTACGTCACATAGCGGATGCCGCGCGCGCGCAGCATCGCCTCGACCGCGTCACGCGAGGGCGCGGCGGGACCAAGCAGGCGCCCGTTCGCCACGTCGGCCAGCAGCATTTCGGCGGTCTCCTGGGCGTCGGGCTTGTTCGTGCCGATCACGCCGCTCGGCCCGCGCTTGATCCAGCCCACCGCATACTCGCCGGG
>CAZGLU010000098.1:7030-9424 GCA_964526095.1 uncultured Anaerolineaceae bacterium
ACCGGCAGCAGCTCGGTTTCGCCGGTCGGGCGGGGCCGGAGCGTGCCGTTCGGACCCTGGTATAGCTCGTTCTTGACAAGGCGGATCCCTTCAACGCGCCCCTCGCCCACGATCTCAACAGGCGATACGAGGAAGCGCATGACCACGGTCTTCGGCCTGTCCGTGACGGGGTTTTCTGCAAACATGCGCAGGATCTCCACGTTGCGCGCCGCTGTATGATCGTCGCTCGCGTCGAGGGCGGCGCGGCTTAACGGGTCCAACTCAAGCTCCGCCGGATCGACGTAGACGCCAGCGCCCGCCAACTCCCCAAACTCTTTCAACTCCGGGGGGGTGAATGCCGCCTGGGCGGGGCCGCGCCGGCCGAGGATGTAGATCGTCTTGATGCGGCTGCGCTGCAACGCTGTGAGGGCGTGGTCCGCGATGTCCGTCTCGCACAGCTCGTCCCCGGTGCGGGCGAGGATGCGCGCGACGTCCATCGCGACGTTGCCGTTGCCGATGATCGCCGCGCTTTCGGCGGAAAGGTCGAAGGAGCGATCCCGGTAATCGGGATGGCCGTTGTACCAGCCGACGAAATCGGTTGCGGCATGGCTGCCGGGCAGGTCCTCGCCGGGGATGTTCAGCCGCCGGTCGGTCTGCGCGCCGACGGCGTACACGATCGCGTCGTAGTGCCGCGCGAGGTCGGCCCGCGTCACGTCCTGACCAAATGTCACGTTGCCATAAAACCGGAAGCGGGGCGAGGAGGCCGTGCGGTCGTACGTCCGCGTGACGGACTTGATCTTGGCGTGGTCAGGGGCTACGCCACCCCGGACCAACCCGAACGGGGTCGGTAGCCGCTCGAACATATCTATTTCGATCACCCGCTCGCGTTGCTTGAGCAGGGCGTCTGCCAGGTAGAAACCGGATGGGCCGGAGCCAATGATGGCAACCCGGAGCGGACGATCGGCAGGTCCCAATCGGTTCGTCATACGCGGGCCTTCTCTCCAATCCAACAGTCGAAGTCAGGCGCAGGGCGCGCATCCTGCTGCAGCGTCCTCTATCTATACAGATGCTGGCACAACCTGAACGGATGCGCCCAGCTTGCGCGACGATCTGTTTGAACGGCGCCGCATGAAATTCCTTTGTTAAAGTATACACAAACCTGTTTTAATCGTACAGGACCGGACTAAACAGCGCCAGCTACCTGGGCAGCCGTGCAAAACGCCCAAACCCGGAATGACGCGGGGCAGGTATGATGGTGGAGGACTTGCAGCACACTGGTAAGGGCAGCATGGAATCGAATGGACAACGCCCCACGCTCGTCGTCAAACTCGGCACCAGCACCCTCACGGGCGGGACGTCGCGCCTCTCGCGGCCGCACATGGTCGAGTTGGTGCGACAGGTGGCGCTCCTGCGCCGGGAGGGGTGGCGCGTGGTGGTGGTGTCATCCGGCGCGATGGCAGCCGGGCGCGAGTTGTTGGGGTACCCTCAGCTTCCCAACTACCTGCCCGCCAAACAGATGTTGAGCGCGGTGGGGCAGGGCTACCTGATCGAGGTGTACCGCCTGTTGTTTCGCCTGTACGACGTCGAGATCGGCCAGGTGCTCCTGACCCATGCCGACCTGTCCAACCGGACGCGCTACCTCAACGCGCGCGACACGATCAGCACGCTGCTGGACTACGGCATCGTGCCGATCGTCAATGAGAACGACACGGTCGCCGTCGAGGAGATCAAGGTGGGGGACAACGACAACCTCTCCGCGCAGATCGCGGGCCTGCTGCACGCCGATCACCTGATCATGCTGACCGACCAGGACGGCCTGTATGACCGCGACCCGCGCCGCGACCCGACCGCCCGGCTGATCCCGGAGGTGCACGCGATCGACGAGACGATCGCTGCGCTGGCCGGTACGAGCGTGTCCGGGCTGGGCGTGGGCGGGATGGTGACGAAGATCCAGGCGGCGCGGCTGGCGACACGTACCGGGACGCGCACCGTGATCGCCAACGGGCGGACGCCGAACGTGCTGCTGCGCATCGCCCAGGGGGAGGCGTTGGGGACCACGTTCGTCCCGGCGGTGGAGCCGCTTGAGAGCCGCAAACGCTGGCTTCTGGCCGAGCGGCCCCAGGGTCGCATTACGGTGGATGCGGGTGCGGCGGAGATGATCCGCCTGCGCGGGGCCAGCCTGCTGCCGGTCGGGATCCGCGCGGTCACGCCGGACTTCGAGCGCGGGGCGGTCGTGGCGGTGGAGGAAGTGGGCGGCGGAACGTTGGCGCACGGCCTGGTGAACTATAGCAGCGCTGAACTGGAACGGTTGCGTGGACACCGCTCGCAGGACATCGTGGAACTGCTCGGCTACACGTATGGTAGATCGGAAGAGCGTCGTGTAGGGAAAGAGTGTAGGATATGGTGTGGTGGGGG
>CAZGLU010000099.1:0-9366 GCA_964526095.1 uncultured Anaerolineaceae bacterium
ATGGGGCTGGCGCTGAGGCGTCAGTCTCATGCCCTTTCCGCCTCTCGACCAGATGACCAGGGAAGGACTCAATGCGCTCGCTCCTGCTTCGTGAACGATCGGTTTCCCGGCCCAATTACGGGAAACTGATCGCCATACCTGAGCTTGGCCCCCTCGTTCTGCTGATCGGTGAGATCGTCATCTTCGGCCTGCTGGAACCCAGGTTCTACTCGTCCGGTAACCTCAGCAACATGCTCGCCTTCGTCCCCGAGTTGGGCATGATCGCGCTCGGGATGACCATGTTGATGACCGCCGGTGAATTCGACCTTTCCGTTGGGTCGGTCTTTGGCTTCACCCCGATCGTGATGTGGACGCTCTTCAACGAGGGCATCACCTCGCTGGAGGCCGGTTTCTTCATCGCCATCGCCATCGCCATCCTGATCGGCCTCGCCAACGGCTGGTTCGTCACCCGGCTTAAGATCACGTCGTTCCTGGTCACCCTCGGCATGCAGTTCGTCGTGCGTGGCACCGCCCTCTACGTCACGGATGGCTTCCCACAGCGCACCTGGACCGCCGACTCGCGCCTGATGGAATTCATCGTGGGCGACTTCTACATCGGTGATTTCCGCGTCTTCGCGTCATTGATCTGGTTCATCGTCTTTGCGGTGCTGCTGCATTACGTGCTCACGCAGGCCCGCTTCGGCAACTGGGTTCAGGCGGCGGGCGGCAACGCCAGCGCGGCCCGTGCGCGCGGCGTGCGCGTCGAGCGCACGAAGGTGATGCTGTTCGTCCTGACCGCCCTGATGGCCGGTTACGCCGGGATCACCAGCTCGATCCGCGTCTCCGCGTCTAACCCGAACAGCGGCATGGGCTACGAGTTGGAAGTCATCGCCATGGTGGTGATCGGCGGCACGCTGCTCTCCGGGGGCAGGGGGACCATCATCGGCACCATCCTGGGCGTGTTCATCCTGCGCGTGATGCGCAACGGCATTGTCTTTATCGGCGTGCCGGGGCTTGCCTACAACATTTTCATTGGCGCGATCATCCTGATCATGATGTCGCTGCATTCGATGGTGAACCAGCGGTTACACGCAGGAGAATGATGTCGTGACGACTGAACTCGTTCGCATGGAGAACATCACCAAGCTGTTCGGTCCAGTTGTAGCGGTGGACAACGTGACCTTCACCGTGAACGAACGCGAGATCGTCGGCCTCGTGGGGGACAACGGCGCGGGCAAGTCCACGCTCATCAAGATCCTGTCGGGGGCGTACACCCCGACCGAGGGCCAGATCTATTTCAAGGGTCGGCCCGTCAAACTGAACAACACCTGGGACGCGATCCAGCTTGGCATCGAGACGATCTACCAGGACTCGGCGCTCGTGCCCCAGCTTTCGATTATGCGGAACCTGTTCCTGGGCCGCGAGCCGCTTCAGTCGCCGCGCATCTTCAACCGCCTGGACAAGAACCGGATGCGCGAGGAGACGCGCAAGCTGATGCGGCGGGTGGGCCTCACCAAGGACCTGGACCCCGACACCCCGATCAGCTACCTTTCCGGCGGTGAGCGCCAGTCGATCGCCATCGCCCGCGCCATGTTCTTCGACGCCGAGCTGATCCTCCTCGACGAGCCGACCAACAACCTCGGCGTGGAGGAGACGCAGGGCGTCCTGCGCTTCATCCGCAACGCGCGGGATGCGGGCGTGTCGTGCGTGTTCATCACGCACAACATCTACCACGTCTTTCAGGTCGTGGACCGCATCGTGATCCTGCGGCGCGGGCGCAAGGTGTGCGAGGTCGATCCGAAGAGGACGACGATCGAGGAGGTCGAGAAGGTCATCACCGGCATCTCGGATACGGTCCCCGAGGGCGCCATCGGGTGATAGGCCGGGGCGTGCCGCAGGGCACGTCGCGCAGCGCAAAAAAACGGCGGGGGCACTGACAACGCGGTGCCCCCGCCGGGTTATTCACGCCGCTTCGCGTCCTTACGACTGCGACTGCGGGCGGATGTGGATCATCGTCTTGAAGTTCTTCTCCGGGTGCTCGTCGATCTGCTGCATGGCGACGTCCAGCTTGTCGAGTGGGTAGCGCGCGCTCACGAGTTGCGTCACGGGCGCCTTGCCCGACGCGATCAGATCGCGCGCGATCTCGAACTCGTTCATCTGGTACATCAGCGTCCCGATCAGTTCCAGTTCCCGGTCCTGTACCATCCCCAGGTCGACCGAGACTTCCTTCGGGAACACGCCCGCCAGCACCATCTTGCCGCCCTTCTTCAGCGCGGGCAGCGCGTCGCGCACCGTGCCCTGCGTGCCGACGCATTCCACCGCCACATCATACGCCAGTTCGCTGCCGTATGTCTCGCGTGCGAAGTCCGTCAGCTTCGTCTTGCTCGGGTTGACCACGTACTTCGCCCCAAGCTCCTGCGCCATCGCCAGCTTGTCGTCGACGAGGTCCGTCATCGTGATCTCGGTGATGCCCAGCCCGCGCGCCGCGAGCAGCGTCATCATGCCGATCGTGCCCGCGCCGAGGATCACCATCCGCGTGTTGGCGTCGGTCGGCACCTTCCGTACCGCGTGCACGCCCACCGCCAGCGGCTCGATGAACGACCCTTCCTCGAACGACATGCCCTCCGGCAGCGCGACCAGCTTCTTGGCCGGGACGTTCAGGTACAGGGCCATCGCCCCGTCGCTCTGGCACCCGATCACCCGCAGGTTGTAGCAGATGTGGTACTTCCCCTGGCGGCAGTTCTCACACTCGCCGCACACCAGGCTCGGCTCCGCCGTGACGCGCTGCCCGATCTCCCAGCCCGTCACGTCCGGGCCGATCATGTCGATGATCCCCGTGAACTCATGGCCGGGCTGGATCGGGAACCCGATGTACGGGTGCTCCCCGTAGTACGCGTGGATGTCGGAGCCGCACACGCCGCACGTCTCCACCGCCAGCCGTACCTCGCCGGGTCCGGGCGTCGGCTCCGGCACGTCCTCGAAAATGATCTTTTTCCGGTCGATTAAATTTGCTCGTAACATCTTCCACTACTCCCATTTTGCGGCCCGCCGCCCGCGCTTGGCCTCGGCGCGGCGCTGCCTCATCCAATCAGGTAATGACCTTCAACATGCCGCCGTCAACGTAGTACGTTGAGCCAACGCTGTAGCTGGCGCGCGGCGAGCATAGGAACACAAAGAAGTTCGCGATCTCCTCGGGCTGGGCGAAACGCTTGATCGGCGCGTGCTCCTCCGCGATCTTGTCCAGGTACTCGTAGGGCGTCTGGGACGTCCCGGCGGTCAGCTCCGTCGCCGTGTTGACCCAGTCGGGCGTCAGGACCAGCCCGGCGTTCACCGCGTTGACGCGAATATTATCCTTGATGAACTCATTTGCCATATTTTTGGAGAGCATCACCAGCGCGGCCTTGGTCACGTTGTAGATCGGCTCGTACCACAGCGGCTGCGTGGCGCAGATCGAGGCGTTGTTCAGGATTACCCCGCCGCCGCGCTGCCGCATGAACGGCACCAGCCCACGCGCCAGCCGCACGGCGGCCATCACGTGCAGGTCCCAGAAGAACTGCCACTTGTCGTCGGGCGCCTCCATGATCGTCTCGTTGCTGCCGGTCCCCGCGTTGTTGATCAGGATGTCCGCGCCGCCGAACTCGCTCTCGACCGCCTGCACGAAGCGCTCGATGTCCTCCGCGCGCGAGACGTCCGTGCTCACGCCGATCGCCCGCACGCCGTACGCCTCCGCGATGCGCTGGGCCTCGCGCTTGACGCGCTCCTCGTTGCGCGCGGCCAGCGCGAGGTGCACGCCCTCCTGCGCCAGCCCCTCCGCGATCGCCAGGCCGATGCCGACGCTGCCGCCGGTGATGACTGCAACTTTGTCTTTAAGCTGAAGATCCATAGGTCTCTACCTCACGTGTAGTTACGAAATTCACTTCACGATCGGGATCTTGCTCCGGTCGATCGTGATCGCTACGGCGATCACGAGCATGATCCCGAAAACGATCTGCTGGGCGAAGACGTCCACGTTGATGAACGTCATGCCGATGCGCAGCACCGAGATGATCAGCGCCCCGATCAGCGTACGCCACACGCTGCCGATCCCGCCGGTGATGGCCGTCCCGCCCACGATCACGGCGGCGATCGCCGGCAGCAGGAACTGGTCCGCCAGCGTCGGGGACCCGCTCGACAGGCGCCCCGCGAGGATCACGCCCGCCAGCCCGGCCATCATGCCGGACAGCGTCAGCGCCATGATCTTGTAGCGCCCCACGCGCACCCCGGACGCCCAGGTCGCCTCTTCGCCCGCGCCGATCGCGGTGCTGTAGCGCCCGAACGGCGTGTAGCGCTGGATGAACGTCGCGATGGCGAACACGACCATGCCGATCACGACCTCATGCGGGATGCCGAGCGTCTCCCCGGTGATCCATTGCAGCTTGTCGCGCAGGTCGCTGCCGATCGGGATCGCCCGCGCGTCCGAGATGATCAGCGCGATACCGGCCCACACGCCGCTGGCGGCCAGCGTTGCGATAAACGATGGGATCTTGATCCGCACGTGCGCCAGGCCCGTAAACAGCCCGGCCACCATCCCGGCGGCCACCGCCGCTACGAACGCCAGATAGCCTACGTCCGGGAGCAGCAGCGCGACGATCACGCTCGCCATCGACGCGATGGCCTGGATCGACAGGTCGATCCCGCCCAGCATGATCACGAACGTTTGCCCTGTCGCCAGGATGAACAGCGTGGCCGTGTCAGCCGCCAGTACGATCTGGGTCTCCGGTGTCAGGAAGGTCGGCTCGATCACGCCCACGATCACCACCAACACGAGCAGCGTGACGATCGGCGCGACCGTGCGCAGCGTCTCGCGCGTCAGCCACGCAGGCCCCGGTCGGTTGGCTGGGACCGAAACGGCTTCGGATGCGTTGTGATTGCTCATAAGTCTATGTCGCCTCGATTCCTGTTACACCATGTGCTCGATCAGCGCAACCTGTTCGGGCTTGCCGCCGGGCGGCGCGTCAAAGCGCTTGGTGACCTCGCCGTCTCGCATCACCAGGATCGTGTGGCTCAGGCCGATGGTTTCCTCCAGCGTGTCCGCGATCAGGATGATCGACACGCCCTGGTTCGTCAGCTCCCGGACCAGCTCGTACACTTCTTCCTTCGCGCCGACGTCCAGCCCGCGCGTCGGGTGGTCCAGGATCAGCACGCGGGACTTGGCGTTCATCCACTTCGCTAGCACGACCTTCTGCTGGTTGCCCCCGCTGAGGTTCAGCGTCATCGCCTTGGTGCTGGGCGTGCGGATCAGCAGCTTGTTCACCCAGTTCGTTGCCAGCGACTGCTCTTCGTCGTGGCGGATGATCCCGCGCCGCGTGACGGCGTCCAGGCTCGCCAGCGTGATGTTGGTCGCCACCGACAGGTATAGCACCAGCCCCTCGATCCGCCGCTCCTGCGGGATGTAGCCGATGCCGTGCTCCACCGCGTCGGCCGGGCCGTCGAAGGTCACGGGCCGCCCATTGACCAGCAGCCTGCCGCTCGTCGGCTTCATGAACCCGAACAGCGTGCGGCACAGCGCCTCTCGCCCGGAGCCGATCACGCCCGCGATGCCCAGGATCTCGCCCTCATGCAGCTCGAAATTGATGTTGCGATACTGGCCCTCCAGCGTCAGGTCTTCGGCGGCCAGCACGACCTTTTCCCCATACGGCGCCTGGCTGGACTCCCGGTAATACTCGCTTTGCAGCCCGCGCCCGACCATCAGCCGGTGCAGCTTGGGCACGTCGGCCTCGGCGGCGTCCAGTTCCGCGACCACCTGCCCGTCGCGCATGACGTAGGTCCGGTCGCTCAGCGCCAGGACTTCGTCCAGCCGGTGCGAGACGAAGATGAACGACGCCCGCGACTTCAGCCCGCGCACGCGGCTGAACAGCGTGTCGATCTCGGCCTGCTCCAGCACCGTCGTCGGCTCGTCCAGCAGGATCACGAGATGCGTGTCGATGCGCTCCTCAAGCGTCAGCACCTTCGCCAGCTCGACCATCTGCCGCTGTGAGAAGCTCAGTTCGGCGGTCTTGGTGCGGGGGTCGATGTCGCCCACCTCCACCTTTTCCAGTTGGCGCCGCGCCGCCTTGAGCAGCTTGTCCCACCGGATCAGCCCGAACTGCATGAACTCGCTTTCGTGCCCCAGGTAGATGTTCTCCGCCACCGACAGATTGAGCAGCAGCGATTGCTCCTGGTACGCCTTCCCGTTCCCGTGGTCCGCCGCCTGCCGTGCGCTGTTCAGCGTCACCGGCTTCCCGTCCAGGATGATCTGCCCGCTGTCCGGCGCGTAGATACCCGCCAGGATGCGCATCAACGTAGACTTACCGGCGCCGTTTTCGCCCACCAGCCCGACGACTTCGTTCGGGTAGACCGCGATGCTGACGTCCTTCAACGCCTGCACGCCGGGGAACGACTTGTTCACCCCTCTGACTTCCAGCACGGGCGTTTTGCCCTGGTGTGTCGTGGTCATGTCTGTCTGGTCCTTGTGGCGTCCTGCGCTCACTTGACGATCCGGATCTGCGAGCGGTTCAGCGAGATGCCCACGGCCACCAGGATCAGCAGCCCGAGCACGGCCTGTTGGATGTAGGGCGACACGCCCATCAGCACCATGCCGTTATCCAGCACCGCGACGATCAGCACGCCGACCAGCGTGTTCATCACGCTGCCGATCCCGCCGGAGAGCGCCGTCCCGCCGACCACGATCGCCGTGATCGCGGTGAACAGCCGCCCCTGGCTGATCACAGCGTTCCCCTGGCCCAACTGTGCGGCGGCCAGCAGCCCCGCCAGCCCGTACAGCGCGCCCGCCAGGGTGAAGATCATGATCTTGTAGCGGTCCACCGGGATGCCCGACAGCGCCGCCAGGTCCTCGCCGCCGCCGATCGCGTAGGCATACCGTCCGAGTTTCGTGAAGCGCTGGATGATGTACGTCACCACCAGCGTCCCCAGCGCGACCCACACGCCGTAGGGGAAGTCCAGGAAGCGCTCAAGCGCCAGCGCGCGGATGTTCTGGTCCAGCACACGCACGGCGATGCCGCCGATCAGGACGGTCGCGATCCCGATGCCGACGAAGCTCATGCCCAGCGTCGCCATGAACGACGGGATGCGCAGCTTGACGTGGATCAGGCCGTTCACCAGGCCCATCAGCGCCCCGGCGCCCACCGCGACCACCACGCCGAAATAACCCCACGCAAAGTCGGTGCGGTCGTTGAGCACGGTCAGGCTGACCAGCACCGCGCACAGCGCCATGACGCCTTCCAGCGACAGGTCGATGCTGCCCAGCAGGATCACAAACGTACCGCCGAGCGCCAGGATCAGCGGGATTGAGGCCGAGTTCGCCAGCCGGGTGACGTTGCGCATCGTCAGGAACCGGGGGTTGATCTGGCCGATGATAATGCACATCAGGATCAGCACGATCAGCGGGGCCCACGGCCCAATACGCTGCCTGATCCGGCGCCACTGGTTTTTGGTCAGGGGCAGTACGGAGTACCCCGGCCGGGTTTTCGCAACGGGACTGTTTTCGGACATAGGCTGAAAACCTTCTGCAAGAAGTCTAGGGTCGCTAAGCTATAATGCCGGGCAGTTACCACGTGTGCCGGGTAACTGCCCGGTGGTTGATCGGATCTTCGGTCAGCGCCGTGCCTTAGTCCTCAGGCTCCTCGGTCGCCGCTGGTTCCACATCCTCATAGCGGATCTGGCCCGTCGCGCGGCCCCACAGGTCTTCCCAGTCGATGCGCGGCACGTCCAACACGTTGTTCTGGTAGTATTCTTCCGCGTTCTCGGCGGTGATCACGATGCCCGTGCCGTAGAACTCACGGTGCTCCTGCGGCTCCTCCGCCGGGTCGAACGCGCCCTGCTGTGCGTGGTACGGGATCGACAGGCCCATGCCGCCCTGCCAGAACGGATCCCAGGCCACGGTCGCGGCGAACTCGCCGCTCAACACGGCCTCCACCGCCAGCCGGATCCCGTCGATGCCAGTGATCGGCACTTCCCCGGCCAGCCCTTCGGCCCGCAGCGCCTCGAGCGCGCCGACGCCCATGTCGTCGTTGGCCGCCCAGATGCCCTTGATCTCGTCCCCGAAGCGGGTCAGCCACGCGCTGACGATGTCGAACGCCTCCGTCGCGGACCAGTTCGCCACCTGGAAGTCGAGCAGTTCGATGTCCGGGTAGGCTTCCAGCGCGCGCTCCAGCCCGGCCCGGCGCTCGATCGCGGGCACGTTGGACAGGATGCCGCCCAGCGCCACGATGCCGCCGGAGCCGCCCATCGCCTCGAACAGCGCGCGGGCCGTCTCCTCGCCGTACTGCACGCCGTCAAACGAGATGTGCGCCACGTAGTACGGGTCGTAGTCCCAGGGGTGCAGTTCCGCCGGTTTGTTCCACTGCGTCAGCACGTACACGCCCGCTTCCGCGCACATCTCGACGATCGGCAGCGCGTCCGGCGCGTCGTTCGGGTCCACGTTGAGGACCATGTTGCCGTTCGTCCGCGCGATCAGCGCCCGGATGTCGGAGATGCCTTTCTCGCTGTTGCCTTCCGTCACCAACGTCTCGTACGGGCAGCCCACCGACTCCGCGAAGATGCGGCCGCCGAGGTTCCAGGTCGAGTGGTACGGGTTGGTCAGCGAGCGGATCGAGTTGACGAGGGTTGGCTTGTCGTCCTGCGCGAACAGCTTGCCCAGCGGGGAGTTGAACAACATGCTGGCCGCTGCTGCGCCGGCCGATGCCCGGAGGAAGTTCCGGCGTGACAGGTGGTATTGATCAATTCTTGCAAGCTTGCCCATGATGCTCTCCTTATATCTCAAAGACTACGGAATGAGCAGGTCTTCTGCCGAGCGTGACAAACGCAAGCTATTTATGGGTGGCTATGCAGTGTAGGGCGAGCCTCCTTTCAATCGAGTAGGCGCTGTTGCCGGGATCCTATGCTGGGGGCAGGGATCAACGGCGCGGCGCTGAAAGCCGGATTATGCGTGATGGAACAAAACACCGAAACGCATTGGGTTGGGCTGGACCAGGTCGAGAACTCGTCGCTCTTACGGATTGGGGAGTTTTATAAGGTGGTTGCATGCGCTCGTCCGAGAGCCTGGGTTCCCGCTACGCTGTTATCATCCTGTACTGTTGTCATGACAACTTGCTCGGCCTCATTATAGGGGATCAAAATCAGTTACGTCAACCAACACCCTAAGGGTCGTATTAGCAAGTTTGCACAAGCCACCTGTTGCCCGCCGCGTATGTTTGCTGTGCAGGTTGCCTCACCACAACCATATGCAACCAAGTCGCACCCTTTAGGCAAAAGGCCGGGCGGGTTTCAAACCCGCCCCTACAAGCCGCGTGGAAATTGGCTTTTCTCCCCCTCTCCAACTTGATTGGAGAGGGGGCCGGGGGGTGAGGT
>CAZGLU010000100.1:0-9329 GCA_964526095.1 uncultured Anaerolineaceae bacterium
GTCGATCTGGGTGGTCGCCATGATCGGGATCACCGCCGGGTCGCGGCTGTACGTGCTGGCCGCCGGGGCGACCGCGATCGGATGGTTTGTGCTCACCGTGCTGCGGCTGCTGACCAAGCGCCACGCGGCCCCACCGGACAGTACGTTGGGACCGGGAGAATAGGAGCTAGTCGTCGTCGTTGGCAGGGAGATGCCGCTCGATATGGTTCTTGACCGCGAATACCGCCGCTTCGGCGCGGTTGGACACCTGGAGCTTGCTCAGGATGTTGCCGACGTAGTTGCGGACGGTCCCTTCACCCAGGAACAACTGGGCGGCGATCTCGCGGTTCGTCAGGCCCTCGACCATCAGCGCCAGGATGCGCATTTCCTGGGGCGTCAGCTCCGAGAAGGCGGACGCTTCTTTGACCTGAGCAGCCTGCCGCACCTCTTCGAGGAGGGCTTTCGTCATCGACGGATCGATAAGGGCGTCACCCTTGCCGACCGTGCGGATCGCATCCACAAGGTCGGTGCTGCCGACCCGCTTGAGGACGTAGCCGACCGCGCCTGCGCGAACGGCGTCCATCACCAGTTCGTCCTCAGCGTAGGAGGTGAGCATGATCACCTTGGTATGCGGGTGCTGATCGACGATCTGCTCGCAGGCTTCGATCCCGGACAGGCCCCCCGGCATGCGAATGTCCATCACGACGATGTCGGGCTCCTGGTTGGCTGCCTGGCGCACGGCGTCGATGCCGCTTTCCGCTTCGCCGACCACGACGAAGTCGGGCTGCTGCTCAAGCAGGGCTTTGAGTCCCGCACGGACAACGGCGTGATCATCGACGATGAGAATGCGTAACGGGGTCACAAGGTTTTCCGACATGGGCGTGATG
The DNA here is from genome assembly GCA_964526095.1 of uncultured Anaerolineaceae bacterium. Taxonomy (GTDB): domain Bacteria; phylum Chloroflexota; class Anaerolineae; order Aggregatilineales; family Aggregatilineaceae; genus Aggregatilinea. The sequence goes on from CAZGLU010000100.1 coordinate 867, forward strand.
CAGCGCAATCCTATGGGTAGTGTGACTCTGCCATCTTTATAGGCCCGTCAGGACCGGTCCGCCCGATTATACCCGCAGATGGCCGAAAAACCACTAGCGCGTGGGCGGTCTGCTCGGTAATTTTAGTGAAGTTGAGTATAAGAAAAGCTCTGAAATGCTAATGCAGAATCAGTCAGAGGGCAAACTGTCGCCATGACATCATCACATCCTCCATCTGAGCAAAACAACAACCGCGCTGACATGCTCGACGCGTTAAGCCGGGCCGCCGCCGCTGTGACCAGCGAGCTGAGCCTGCCCAAGACACTCCAGACCATCACCGACATCGCACGCGAGTTGGTCGGGGCCAAGTATGCAGCTCTCGGCGTGCCGGGCGAGGATGGTACGCTGAAGTCGTTCACGACCTCCGGCCTGGAGCCGGGCGCGGTGCGCGGCATCGCCCACGAGCCGAAGGGGCGCGGCTTGTTGGGCGCGATCCTGGAGTCCGATAAGCCGATCCGCCTGGAGAACCTGCACGACGATCCACGCTCGGTGGGCTTTTGCGAGAACCACCCACCGATGACCCAGTTCCTCGGCGTACCGATCATCAGCCGGGGCACGCGCGTGGGCAACCTGTACCTGACCGACCCGATCGACGGCGAGCCGTTCAGCGAGGATGACGAGCGCCTGATCGTGCTGCTCGCCAAGCACGCCGCCGTCGCAATCGAGAACGCGCGGCTGACCGAGGAATTACAGCAGGTCGCGCTGCTCCGCGAGCGGGACCGCATCGGCATGGAGCTGCACGACGGCGTGATCCAGTCAGTGTACGCCGTAGGCATGAAGCTGGAGATCATGCGTGGGCAGTTCCCCATGACGCCGGAGCAAGAGGTCCAGTACCAGAGCATGATCGAGGACCTCAACCAGATCATCGAGGACATCCGCGCCTACATCCGCAACCTGCGCGAGGCGCGCGAGGAGCAGATCACCTTCCGCCAGCGGCTGGAGAACCTGACGCGCCACTTCCGCGACTTCGCGCAGGTCGAGGTCACGGTGGACGTCCCCTCTACGCTGCGCACGCTCAACGAGCAGCAGCGCCACTCGCTCACCCAGATCGTGCGCGAGGCGCTCTCCAACGTGGCACGCCACGCGCAGGCGACCGAGGTTCAGGTCAAGGTACGCGAGGTGGGCAACTACCTCGTGCTGACCGTGAAGGACAATGGGATCGGCTTTGACCCGGATATGATCGAGAACCCGGAGAGCTTCGGCCTGCGCAACATGGACCAGCGCGCGCGCCGCCTGAGCGGCTACCTGATGATCGAGAGCGAGAAGGGGAAGGGCACCATGCTGTCGGTCCAGATCCCCTTCCGTCCGTGAGGATGGTCCGGCATACGCCGCATACGCTGGTGTGATGGCGACTTCGACACGCCCCGGTTTTGAACCGGGGCTTTTTTGTTTGGGCGCGAGTCGGCGCGGGACGGGGCACACCTCAGTTGGTGGATGCGGGAACAGGTGCTATCCTAACCGCCTGTCGTATTCCGGCTGAACCCGTCCCACAGCGAGGCGAAGCGTGGACACAACGCAGGACAGCATTACGGACGTCGCGCCCATCGAAACGGCGGCTGACATCGACCGGCAGCGCCTGCTGGCCCGGCTGAAGGCGCTCGTGGCGGTGCTGATCTGGGGCGCGTCGTTCGTCACGACGAAGATCATCGTCGAGCAGATGGACCCGCTCGTGCTGGTGCCGCTGCGCACGTCGGGCGGGGCGCTGCTGCTGTTCGTCCTGCTGAAGCGGCGCGGGCAGTGGACGGCGCTCGCGCGGGGGCGTCTGCTGGCGCAGATCGCGCTGCTCGGCTTCGTGGGGGTGGCGGTGCACCTCAGCATTCAGGCCGTCGGCCTGAGCATGACGACCGCGAGCAACACCGGCTGGATGGTATCGCTCACGCCGGTCTTCATCGCGCTGCTGGCGTGGCGGTTCCTGGGCGAGCGGTTCACACGGATGCAGGGGGCCGGGTTCCTCATCGCCATGAGCGGGGCGCTGCTCATCGTCGTGTCGCAGGCGGGCACGCTGAACATCCTGGGCCTGCCGAGCACCCTGGGCGATGCCCTCGCCTTCTCCAGCGCGATCACATGGGCGATCTTCTCGGTCCTCAGCAAGCGCGTCCTCGCCCACCGCCAGCCCGCCGTGATCATGGTGCAGGTGATGGCGGCCGGGGGCCTGATGACGCTGCCCCTGTTCTTCGTCCGCGCAGGGTGGGACGAACTGGCGCTGCTCGACACGGCGGGCTGGCTGGCGCTGGCGTTTACCGTCCTGTTTGTGTCCGCGCTGGCGTACCTGTTCTGGTACGACGCGCTCTCCACGCTCAGCGCCTCGCAGGTGGGGGCGTACCTGTACATCGAGCCGCTGGTCACGGTGGTGCTCGCCGCCGCGCTGGTCAACGAGCCGTTCCGGCCGCTGGCCCTGTTAGGCGGCGGGTGCATCCTGTCCGGCGTCTGGCTGGTCTCGACGCACGGCGCGCGCTAACCGGCCGCGTGCTGCCCCGCCGCTGTTCGCGCCGCCCCAAAATCGGATTACACTGAGCGGTAAGTTCTGGCCGGGAAGCCGGGTTAGCAAGCTGCATCCGTATACGGAGAAGGAGTAGGGTCATGGAAGTCCTGCTGAAGCACAAACCGTCTTACTCGTTTGCGGTCGTGACGCTCGCCGGGAACGAAGAACTGCGCGCCGAAGCAGGCGCAATGGTCAGTTACAGCGAGGGCGTCGAAACGGAAACCTCGGCAAAGGGCGGGCTGCTCGGCGGCCTCAAGCGCATGGTGGGCGGCGAGAGCTTCTTCCAAAATACCTGGAAGGCGCCAAGCCAGGGCGGCGAGGTGACGCTCGCCCCGCCCCTGCCCGGCGACATGATGGTGCTCGAGATCGGCGGCAGTGACTTTTACCTGCAAAGCGGGGCCTTCATCGCCAGCGAGGCGAGCGTGGAAACCGACGCGAAGTGGGGCGGGGCCAAGGGCTTCTTCGGCAGCAACAGCCTGATCCTGCTGCGCCTGAGCGGGCAGGGCAAGGTGATCCTCGGCGCGTACGGCGCGATCGAGGAACGGACGCTGGCGCCCGGCCAGAAGTACACGGTCGATACCGGCCACATCGTCGGCTTCAGCAGCTCGATCAATTTCCAGGTCCGGCGCGTGGGCGGGTGGAAGTCCACGCTGTTGAGCGGCGAAGGGCTGGTCTGCGAGCTGACCGGGCCGGGCACCGTGCTGATGCAGACGCGCTCCGAGGAGGCGCTGATCGGCTGGATCGTGCCACGCCTGCCCGCCAAGCGAGATTAGGGCGCACCCTGCCATTCGATCCCCCTGCGCAGCCGCCGGGCCTGGCACTCGCAGCCCGACGGCTGTGCCGCGATCCGGCCCTGCCCGCCCCCACCTCCGCCACCTTCAACCAACGCCGCGCCCGGCTGTTTTTCAACCCGGTTGCGACTCAGCTTGTTCTCCCCCGACAAATCAGATTAAACCGGGGGGCCTTGCTCCCGGCCCCTGCATCACGGTTTAATAGTTATAAATGAGAATTATTCTCATTTACTGGCTTTGCCATGTTACGTAGTCCGGTTAGTTTGGGAGAACGCGCATGTTGCCATCCTTGTTGCTCACCCTGCGCGAAGGGCTGGAAGCGGCCCTGATCCTCGGCATCATCTTCGGCTTCCTCCGCCAACTGCGGCGGGGCGACCTGGCCCGCTACGTGTGGGCGGGCGTCGTGCTGGCGGTGGCGCTCAGCCTCGCGGTGGCCGTCGCGCTGCACACCGCCGGGGCGTCATTCGAGGGCCGGACCGAGATGCTGTTTGAGGGCATGGCGATGCTGCTCGCCGTCGCCGTGCTGACGTGGATGATCTTCTGGATGCGCCGCCAGACACGGCTGATCAAGGCCCGGCTGGAGGCCGACCTGCACGACATGATCCAGCAAGGCCACACCTGGGCGCTGGCGGGGATCGCGTTCCTGGGCGTCTTCCGTGAGGGCGTCGAGACGGCCCTGTTCCTGACCGCCGCCAACATAGCGAGCGGCGACGGACGCGCGACGATCACGGGCGCGGTGATCGGGCTGGCGCTCGCCGCCGTGCTCGGCTGGGGGCTGTACGCGGGCGCGGTGCGGCTCAACCTGCGGCGCTTCTTCGACGTGACGAGCATCCTGCTGCTGATCTTCGCCGCCGGGCTGTTCGCCCACGCCCTGCACGAGTTCGTGGAACTGGGCTGGCTTCCGGCACTGGCCGACCCGGCGTGGAACCTCAAGCCCGTCCTGGACGATGGCTCCACCGTGGGCAGTATGCTCCGGGTATTGGTCGGCTACAACGACGACCCGACGCTGCTGGAAGTGATCGGCTATCTGGCCTACTGGGGCGTGGTGTTGGTGGCGATGAACGTCTGGTCGGGCCGCCTCACCACCCGCCGCACGGCACCGGCACCGAACGCCTGACGCCGCTTCGCCACTCACGGGGTTTGGGGATACGCGAGCGCACCGGGCCGGGTGCGCTCGCGTGGTTCAATCAGGATCGCATGTCGCGCAGGTAGACGAACCAGTAGATCAGCGCGACGAGCAGCGCCCCGCCGATCACATTACCGATAGTCACAGGCAGCAGGTTGTCGAACAGGAAGCTGCCCCACGTCAGGCCGCTGACGTCCACGCCGCTGAGCGCGGTCCAGTCGGCGTCGAAGTTCTTCAGGAACAGGCCCATCGGGATGAAGTACATATTGGCGACGCTGTGCTCGAAGCCTGCCGCGACGAACGCGCTGATGGGGAACACGATAGCCAGGATCTTATCGGTCGTAGTCCGCGCGCTGTAGGTCATCCACACCGCGAGGCACACCAACCCGTTGCACAGGATGCCGAGCGCGACGGCCTGCACGAACCCGTACTCGACCTTGGACGCCGCGATCGTCAGTGCGGCTCGGCCCACAGCGCCGCTGCCGAAAACATACTGCTTGCTCAGAAAAACCAGCAGCACCGTGCCCAGCGCCCCAACGAAGTTCCCCACGTAGACGATGAACCAATTGCGCAGGAGCGCGCGCGTAGACACCTTGCCGCCCGCCCACGCCATCACGATCAGGTTATTGCCCGTGAACAACTCCGCCCCGCCTACGACGACCAGGATCAGCCCCAGGCAGAAGACCAGCCCGGTAAGCAGCTTCGCCACGCCGAACGGCAGCACACCGGCGGTGCCCGCCGAGACCGTGGTCGCAAAAATGGCGCCCAGGCTGATGAACGCCCCCGCCAGCAACGCCAGCGCGAACATCGTGGCGGCGTTCATGCGCGCCTTCTGAGCGCCGATATTTTCCGCGCGCTGGGCCATCTCAGGCGGCAGCAGCGCATCGATCCGGATGTGATTCTCCATCAATAACTCTCTCCAACGCTTTTTCGGTGCAAGCCTCGCCCCACATGGGGATGCCCGCGAGGGCACGCGCCCCCACCGGGTATACGGAGAGCCATTCTAGCGCCACCCGTGCGTTTAGGAAATTTCGCACGACCGGGCGGCGAAACGCGGCCCACCGCCGCACGGCGCCCCTCGGAACGCGGGCGGGGTACCCGACTTAGACTTTACATGGCTTGGGAAGCGTGGTATAACGGGTGGCAACCTGCTGTGCTCGTGATCCGCACAGTGTTTTGAGCCAACACCCAAACATTGGGCATCCGAGTGTTGGCGCTGCCGCATCAGGATCCGTTCCGAAGCGAAGGTGCCAATCAGATGACCCACCTGCGAGAGCAGGTTCAAAAACGTCGCGGTACACGGCATGGCGGGAGGACTTATCCGGCGCCCTACTCAATCGAGTGGGGCGCTTTTGTTATGTGGAACGGCGCCCAAAAGAATGACTTTCGCGGGCGGGCAGCGCCGGATGGCAGGAGTACAATCCGCATCGCTCAGAGTCCCCGGCCCGTGGAGGGGCCGGGCCAGAAGAAGGAACCCGCCGTATGTCTAACGCTCTGTCTCTTGCCCAGATCGTCGCGGCACACGATGGGCCGCCGGTCATTCCGCTGATGGGCTTTCCCGGCATTCAGATCAACAAGACATCACTCAAGCAAAACGAATTCAACTGGGGCGTCCAGTTCTGGACGCTGTTCGAGTTGGCGCGGCGCTTCCAGCCGGACGGGCTGTTCGTCTTCATGGACCTGTCGGTGGAGGCCAACGCACTCGGCCTGCCGGTGCGCTTCCCCCTGGACGAGTCGCCCACCGTGGAGTTCCCCGTCGTGCGGTCGGCGCGCGACCTGCACCAGTTCTACATGATCGACATCCTGACCGACGGACGCGCCCGCGTGTACATCGAGACGATGCGGCTGATGGCCCGCCACCTGGACCTGCTGCGCGGCGGCTACGTGATCGGCCCCTATACGCTGACCGGGCTGATGATGGGCGCGACGGAGGCGGCGCTGGCGACGATGGACGACCCCGACCTGCTGCATGAGGCGCTCACCGTCGCCACGTACGTCATCACACGCTATGCCCGCGCGCTGGTCGAGGCCGGGGCGGACGCGATCGCGATCCTCGAGCCGAGCGGCGTGATGCTCTCTCCACGGCAGTTCCACGAGTTCTCCGGCCAGTATGTCCGTCAGATCATCGAGCAGGTGGACGCGCTGCCGATCCTGCACGTCTGCGGCAACACGAGTCATCTGGTCGATGAGATGGTCGCCACCGGCGCGCAGGGCCTCAGCCTGGATGCGCCGGTCAGCCTACCGGCGATCGCGGCGCGCGTGCCGTCCGACGTGGTGCTGATCGGCAACGTGAACCCGACGGCGGTGATGGTCGACGAGCCGCCGGAGCGGGTCTACGCCGCGACGCGCGAGCTGGTCGAGGCGATGCGCCCCTATCCGAATTTTGTGCTCAGCACGGGCTGTGACCTGCCGCCGGAGACGCCGCTGGCGAACATCCAGGCGTTTATGGAGGCGGGGCGCGGGCTTCCGCTGGGCAGCATGGCGGAGGATGAGGCGTCAAACGAGGCGACGGACGTGGACCCGGTCATCGCGGCGATCGTCAATGCGTGGTCGGGGGTTAACGACGTCTGAGGCAGGCCCCTCGACGCAAAAACCTTGATTCAGCCTTCACAAGCGGCTATACTCTGGCCGCTCAATGCTTTAGGCCCAAATCATCAGGATAAGCACTAACCATGCAGCGAGAACGGGTCGCAGATGATATTTATGTATTCACCAGCGAACTGTACGCGCAGGTCACTGCCGGTGCCGTCATCACCTCTGAGGGCGCCATCCTGATCGATACCCTGGTCTTCCCGGAAGAAGCCCGTGCGATCCGGTCCTTTCTGGAGAACCGGCTGAACTGTCCCGTCCGGTACGTCATCAACACCCATTACCATGCCGACCACACCTACGGCACCTGTTTTTTCGAGGGGGCGCAAGTGGTCGCTCACGCCAAGTGCCACGAGCTGCTCGCCACGCGCGGGCAGGAGGGACTGGCGCAAGCGCAGCAGGGCGCGTCCGAGCTGCGCGACGTGCGGTTGGTGCTGCCCAACCTCGTCTTCGAGGGCGGCGTGATGAGCATCCACCTCGGCAACAAGACGGTCGAGATGTGGCACTCGCCGGGGCACAGCCCGGACTCGATCGTGTGCCTGGTGAAAGAAGACCGCGTGCTGTTCGCCGCCGACACGTTGATGCCCGTGCCCTATTTCGTGGACGGCAGCTACGACGACTTCATCAACAGCCTGAAGGCGCTGAAGAACGGCTCGTATGAGAACGTGGTGCAGGGGCACGGCGAGGTCGTGCTGCGCGGCGAGGTCGAGGAGAAGATCGACGCGGACCTGGATTACCTGGCGACGATCCGGCGCTGCGTCGAGGAGGCCATCGCCGAGCAGAAATCGGTGCACGACCTCGACGATCTGTCGATCGAGGCATGCGGCAAGAGCCGGATCCTGTTGAACGGCCTGGTGCAGGACCTGCACCGGGGCAACCTGCATGCGCTCTATCACCAGCTTCAAGCAGATTGGGTGCATTCCCTGTCATAGACGGTCCGGCAGAAGTGGGATCAAAAAGAGGGATGCGGCGCATCCCTCTTTCCGTATAGCGGGGGCAGGATTCGAACCTGCGACCTCCGGGTTATGAGCCCGACGAGCTGCCACTGCTCTACCCCGCATCGACGGAGAAGATCATACCACCGCCTCCATACGCCCGTCAAGAGCCAGTTTGCTCTCGTCAGAACCCCGTCTATTCTCTACTAAGCGAGTGGGAAAGTGCTCAGAATACGGGATGATAAGTTTTCGCCGTGAAACGCAAAACCTGCGGTTGACCCACCCCCCTGAACATGCTATACTACCCGCGCATCTGGGAGATTTCTCTTTCGGACGCCCCGGCCCGGAGGGATGGCCGAGTGGTTTAAGGCGGTGGTCTTGAAAACCACTGAGGCGGCAACGTCTCCGGGGGTTCGAATCCCTCTCCCTCCGCCAAAACAACCTTTTCGGGGAGGTGCCAGAGTGGACGATTGGGGCCGCCTGCTAAGCGGTTAACCGGCC
>CAZGLU010000101.1:0-9303 GCA_964526095.1 uncultured Anaerolineaceae bacterium
GTGTAAAACACAGCGTACCGCGTTCGCTCAGCCAGAGGAAGGCCGCCATGCCCGACGCGAACGGTTATCTCGTCCCGGCCGAGCGCGAGATCCTGCTGCGCCATTACGCCCCGGTCCTGGTGCTGTTCCCGGAAGACCCGAACCGCGCGCCGTACCCCGACGAAGGCGACGCGATCTACACCGTGCGCGGCGGCTACCACCCGCGCACGGCGGATTTCGCGGCGAAGCGGGCGCGCGTCCGCTACCGCTGGCGCGTGCTGCTGCGGGAGCCACGGCTGTTCTTCAAGCCGCGCCCGCTTGCGGAGGAGTTGGAGCGCGCGCGCGAGGCGGTCACCGCCGAGAACCTGCACGAGCTGATCGTGCAGCACCGGGACGATCCCCGCTACGCCGGGCTGAGCGAGGCGCAGATCCGACCGGCGCTGATCACGCGGCTCGTGCAGCAGCAGCTTGCACAGCGCGTGCGCGGTCTGGACCTGCCCGGCTTTCGCGGGCACAACCTCAAGCACTGGCGGCTGTACTTCAAGTACCTGGCCGAGGACAAGCCGGAGGAGCGCCGCGCCACGATCTACGGGCGGCTGTTGCAGGGCCTCGCGCCCCCCGGCACGGAGGCCCTCTCGCCGCTGGCCCATGCCGCGCAAACCTCGACCTTTGGCCCGTACGACATCAGCCGCTGCCGCGTCGCGCTGCAATACTGGATGCATTACTACTACGACGACTGGGCCAACCGGCATGAGGGCGACTGGGAGTCGATCACGATCCTGCTGGACCTGGAGCCGTGGGTCGTCGGCGCCGGGCGCGAGCTGAGCGCCGAGGAGCTGCTGCAAGGCTGCGCCGTGCGCGACGCGGGCTACTCGTCGCACGAGGACGGCTACCGCCGGGCGTGGAAGGACGTACAGCGCACCGCCGACGGGCGCCCGATCGTGTACGTCGCGCGCGGCTCGCAGGCATCCTATTTCGGCTGGCGGCTGGAGGGCTACCCCACCTCGGCCCGCGTGACGTTCGTCGAGAACTTCCTGGCCGCGCTCGGCTCGCTGGTGCAGGGCAAGCGCATCTTTGGCCGCCGCTGGGACGCCGAGTTCGGCGCGCGCTTCACCGCCCGCGACCCTAAGAACACGGATTGGACGCCCGCCGACCCCGACCCCGAGGACCGCCTCTCACCGCAGACGGCGAACCCGGTCGAGCGCCAGATCCCGCGCCAGTGCCGGGGCGTGCGCCGCCTGCCCGCCTTCGGGCCGGACGCGGGCCTCGACGACGGGACCTATCACCTGGAGATCAATGACCTGTTTTGGCTGGAGTTGGTGCAGGAGTTTGGCGTGCGGTGGGGGGAGAACTTCTTCCTGCCGGGCACCAAAGGGCCGAGCGGCCTCAGCAAAGCACAGCGCGACCGGCAGCGCCGCCTGATCAACAGCTTCGCGCGGCTGGAGGCGGAGATCACCGAGGCGTTGGCCCGCCTCGTCCAGGACCGCGCCGGGGACGGGAGCCTGGACGGCGTCCTGCGCCCGCTGCGCCCGGACGTGCTCAAGGCCGCGAACTGCTTCCCGAACAGCATCCGTCGCCATGTGTACCAGATGTGGAAGGCGGTGCTGGAGGCCCATCCCGAAGCCTGGCCGGGCGGACCCGGCCTGTGGACCCGCTTACAGATCGGGCGGCAGCGCGACCGGGGTCCCCTGCTGGACCGCGACGACCCGGCCTTCCACCTGAAGACCCTGCTCGCGCAGATCCGGCGCATGCGCTACGAGGAGCAGCACGAAGGCTCGAAGTGGGATAACCCGTTCGCCTGGGTCAGCTACGTCTGCCACGCGGACACGTTCTACTACGGGATCACGGGCGGCGCCGCGAACGAGGCGCTCGAGTTAGACCGGATCGACTGCTCGGACCAACCGCGCTCGATGGTCTGAGGCGCGGCCCTCAGCCGAGCGCCACGTCGAGCGTCATCATCACCGCGAAGCCGAGCATCGCGCCCATCGTGGCGAGGTCGGCGTTGCCGTTGCACTGCGATTCCGGCACCACCTCCTCGACGACCACGAAGATCATCGCCCCGGCGGCGAAGGCCAGCGCGTACGGCAGCAGCGGGCGCGCCACAAGGACCGCCGCCGCCCCGATCACCCCGGCCACCGGCTCCACCACGCCGGAAAGCTGCCCGTAGAACCAGCTTTTGGTCCGCGACATGCCCTCCCCGCGCAGGGGCATGGACACCGCCAGCCCCTCCGGGAAGTTCTGGATCCCCACGCCGATCGCCAGCGCGACCGCCCCCGCCAGCGTCGCAGACTCCACGCCCTGCGCCGCCGCACCGAACGCCACCCCGATCGCCAGCCCTTCGGGGATGTTGTGCAACGTGATCGCCAGCACCAGCAGCACCGAGCGCCGCCAGGTGGTATGCAGCCCTTCGGCGGCGGCTTCCGGCGCGTTCAGGTGCAGGTGCGGCAGCACAAGGTCGATGCCGCGCAGCGCCAGCCCGCCCAACAGGAACCCGACGACCGCCGCGACGTACGGCGGCAGGGATGATACATCCTCGGCCATGTCGATCGCCGGGGCCAGCAGCGACCAGAAGCTGGCGGCGATCATCACGCCCGCCGCGAAGCCGAGCATCGCGTCGAGCAGCTTGCGGTTGAAGGTGCGGGTGGCGAACACAACCCCCGCCCCCAGCGCCGTCAGGCTCCACGAAAAGGTGGTCCCCAGCAGCGCCTGTACGACGGGGTGCAGCCCCTCGAACTCGATACCTAACACACGCTCGCTCCTTGCTGCCGCCGGTGCCTGCTACGCAGCTATTGTAGCGGAAACGCACGCACGCGCCTTCTTTGCGGCACTTGCGGTACATGACAACCCCCTCGGCCGATGAGGCTGAGGGGGTTCGCTGCGTGCTACATCTGGCCGGGCACCGCCAGCCTTACGCGATAATGCCACCTTCGGTCATGGCCATGGGGTTGAGCGCCGCGCGCGCCTCCTCCTCGGACAGGTACCCCAACTCCACCACCACATCGAGGATCGGGCGGTTCGTCTCCATCGCCTTCTTCGCCACCTCGGCGCCCTTCAAGTAGCCGATGATCGGGTTCAGCGCCGTGACGAGGATCGCGTTCTTGGCGAGCCAGCCCTCCGCCTTCTCGCGGTTGGCGACGATCCCGGTGACCATGCGCTCGGTGAAGGCCCGCACCGCGCCGATCGTGACGTGCATCATCTCGAACAGGTTGTGCGCGATGATCGGCATCATCACGTTCAACTCAAGCTGCCCCGCCTGCGCCGCCAGCATCACCGTCAGGTCGTCGCCCATGACGTGGTACATCGCCATGTTCATCATCTCGGCCAGCACGGGGTTGACCTTGCCCGGCATGATGCTCGACCCCGGCTGCACGGCCGGGAGCCGGATCTCGTCCAGCCCGGTCGAGGGGCCGCTGCTCAGCAGGCGGATGTCGTTCGAGATGCGGGCCAGGTCCTGCGCCAGCGTGCGGATCGCGCCGGAGAAGAACACCGCGTCCTGCATCGACTGCATCGACTCGAACAGGTCGTCGCTCTCGTAGAGCGCGAAGCCGGTCAGTTCGGAAAGCGTGCGCACCATGCGGCGGTGATACTCCGGGTGCGCGTTCAGCCCGGTCCCGGTCGCCGTGCCGCCGATGCCGAGCCGCCGCAGCCCTTCGGCGGCCAGCTCGATCTTGTCGATGTTGCGCTCGATGGCCTTGGCGTACGCGCCGAACTCCTGGCCCAGCCGCACCGGGACCGCGTCTTGCAGGTGCGTGCGGCCGCTCTTGACGACGTCATCGAACTCCTGCGCCTTCGCCTCGAAGGCGTGCTGCAGGTCGCCCAGCACCGCGAGCAGCTCCTCCAGCCGCCACAGGCAGCCGAGGCGGATCGCCGTCGGGATCGTGTCGTTGGTGGACTGCGCCATGTTGACGTGGTCGTTGGGGCTGACGGGCTTATCCGGATCGGTCACCTCGAAGCCGAGCAGTTGGTTGGCGCGGTTGGCGAGCACCTCATTGGTGTTCATGTTGTGGCTCGTACCGGCCCCCGCCTGGAAGGGGTCCACCACGAAATGATCGTGCCACTGGCCCGCCAGCACCTCGTCGGCGGCGTCCATCACCGCCTGCGCGATCTGCTGGCCGGTGATCGTGCGCCCTCTCACCTCGCGGTCCTTGAACAGCCCCAACTCCGCGTTGACCTGCGCCGCCGCACGCTTGATCATCGTCTGCGCCCACACGAACGCCGGGTAGGGCCGCATCCCGCTGATCGGGAAGTTCTGCACTGCGCGCTGCGTCTGCGCGCCCCACAGCGCGTGGGCCGGGACCTGGACCTCGCCCAATGAGTCTTTTTCGATGCGATATTCAGCCATGATATGGGGAGTAACCTGCCTTTCGTGGGTCAAATGTCGATCCGCGCCATGATGTTTATTGATGCCAGGCCATCCAGGCCATACATTCATTCAATCATTCATTAAAGATGCAGCCTCTTGGGCCAACGTCTCAAGCCAAGACATCATCCTCATTTTCAGCGACGTCGCCGATATATCCAAACGCCCCGGCGTCCTCGCGTATATCCTCCAACACCCGTCTGACGATGCGCATGACTTCCTCTTCCAAACGCTCAATCGTGCGCTCGTCCGGCGGGAGCAGGTGCCAACAGGTGCTGATCGCGCCGCGTATCGCCTGATCGACGCCGAGCGGTCCCATCATGTCACGCATACCGGACATCGGCCCATAGGAACTGGTGGTGCTTTTGGTTGATCGCCGTGGCATAGCAATTCGCTCCTCGCAGCGGTCCGGACCTATCGAGATTATACCAGCTTCCCGGCTCGCTCACGCGCCGCTCCCCGCCGCTTGGCGCCCCGCCCGCAGGCGCGCATAATCTGGATAACGCAGGTCCAGACCGGGCATCCGTGCCCGGACCAAAGGAGCGGCCATCATGCCATCCCCCGTCCTCGAGTTGCGCGTCGCGCTCACGGCGGACGACTACGACCGCCTCTTTGCCTTCTACGCCGAGGGCCTGGGCCTCGAACCGGCCGAGTTGTGGGCTGCGGAAGGGGAGCACGCCGCGATCTTCGACATGGGGCGCGCCACGCTGGAGGTCTTTGACGAGGCACACGCGCAGACCATCGACCAGATCGAGGTTGAGCAGCGCCTCAGCGGGCGGATCCGCTTCGCGCTGCGCGTCCCGGACCTCGACGCCGCGCTCGACCGCCTGACGGCGCGCGGCGCGACGGTCGTGCACCCGCCGGTCGTCACGCCCTGGGGCCATTATAACGTCCGCCTGCAAGCGCCGGACGGGATGCAGGTCACGCTGTTCGAGGTACTGGACGAGCAGGCCGCGACTTGACTTCCCGGGCGTTCTGGCGTAGATCAGGTCCGCGTAGCCAATCGATAAGAGGGACCTCCGATGCGGCGCCTGCTCAGCCCTGTGATCGCCGTCCTCTGCCTGGCCGCGTTCGTGGTGCAGCCCGCCCCTTCACCCGCCGGGGCGCAGACGGGCGTGCTCGCCGCGCGTAACTATTACGCGCTGCCGGTCTTCAGCTACCCGAACCACGCACACCCGATCATCGGCGTGCTGCGCCCGCGCACGGAATTGGTGGTCGAGGCCCGCAGCAGCGATACGCTGTGGGTGCTGGCCCATAACCTGGACCGCACGGCGCGCGGCTGGATCGAGGCGCGGCTGCTCAACTATGACGACCGCAAGGCCGTGCTCAACCTGCCGATCAGCGCCGAGTTGATGTTCGTCGAGTCGGACTCGCCGCGCAGCGGGATCTACACCGACATCGACCTGGACGCCTACCCGATCATCCCTGAAAACCTCGGCGCGGCGCGGAAGATCCTCGAGCGCGGCCTGATCTACGGGGTGGAGCCACGCGCCCTGTCCAAGATCGGGGACTGCATCTCCGACAACCAGCATTTCCTGACGCCCTTCGGCTGGGGCCAGTACGCGCTGGGCAATTACGCTTACCTCCAGCCCGTGGTGGACTACTTCACGCCCGCGCTCGCCTTCGACAGCGAGGCGGCTTACGACGGGCTGGTGACGACCGCCGTGCTCGACCCGGCCTTTGCCGATCCCGCCGTCTGCTACCCCGGCGAGTCGCCGCTGCGCTGCGAGTACCGCCTGCACCGGCCCGCCGTGGCGGTGATTATGTTCGGCGCGCAGGACCTGCTTTTCACGCCGCCGGACCTGTTCGACCGCAACCTGCGCCAGATCGTGCACGAGACGATCCAGCACGGCACGATCCCGCTGCTGAGCACGTTCCCCGGCAACCTCGACCGCTGGGAGCAGGCGGTCCGCTACAACCAGATCGTCGTGCAGGTCGCGCTGGACTACGACGTGCCGCTGATGAACCTGTGGCGCGCGCTCGACGGGCTGCCGAACCACGGGCTGAACGAGGACGGGCGGCATCTCAGCCCGCCGCTGACGGACTCCGGCGATCTGCGCGGGGAGAACCTCCAGCGCGGCTACCCGCTGCGCAACCTCGTCACGCTCCAGGCGCTGGATGCCGTGTGGCGGAACGTGGTCGCCCCGGTCGCCGGATCGTTACCTTCGGATGTTTACACCGTCGCCGGGATTGGGTAAAGTGGAAGGCGGAGCGATCGTCCGGCCGTGCGGTGCGCTGCCCCTCGTGGGGGAGCCGGGCGCGTCACCGGGCGCAGCAGTTATTGAGGATTTTCGGGGGGCGCTGTAGAGGAGATGGTGTTCATGGTACGCAAGTTAACTTTACTGGCTGTGATGGCAGCGCTCGTGCTGGCCGCCACGTTCGGCGCCGGTGCGGCACCGGCCGCTGCCCAGGGTCCCGACGCGTGGACCGCCTACACGATGAACATGCGCGCCGGTGCGGATCAATCTCAGGCCGTGATCGTCACGCTGCCCGCCAGCACCGGGCTGATGCTGGAAGCGCGCAACGCCGATACTTCGTGGGTCCTGGGGCGCACGGAGGACGGCGCGTACCGGGGCTGGGTCGCAACCCTGTACCTGGAGTTTCGTCCGGGGTTCGTGGCCGCGTCGCTGCCCATCAGCACGGAAGTGGTGGCCGGTGGCGCAGCCCCGCCCGCCCCGGCGCAGCCCGTCGCCAATGAAGGCCCCGCCCCCGCCGCCGAGTCGGGTGGTGTGGCGGGCGGCACAGCCAGCGTCGGCAGCCGCATGAACCTGCGCGCCGGCCCCGGCACGAACCATCCGGTGCTCGGCCAGGCCGCGGCGGGTTCGGTCTGGATCCTGGAAGGTCGCAACGCGAATGCGCAGTGGGTCCTGGCACACGCCGAGAACGGGTCCCTGCGCGGCTGGCTGTACGCCCCGCTGCTGACCTTCAACGCCGTGAACCCGCGCGACCTGCCCGTTACGGGCGAGCTGGCAACGGCGCAGGTGCCCGGCCAGCAGGCGGCGAACCCCGCCGATCCCTACGCCAACGTGCCGCAGTCCGCGATCAACTACAACGACGTGTTCATGGGCGGCTACGATGGGGCGCGCCTGCAAAACATCAACATCGCCGCCTATCCTGTCGTAGGTCAGGCGACCTCACGCACCTACGCGATCTACCAGCGCGGGCAGGCATTGGGCCGCAACCCGCACGCCATGGTGAAAGTAGGCGACTGCTCCTCCGAGCACTGGTACTTCCTCACCCCGTTCGGGCGCGGCCAGTACAACCTGGGCAACTACGGCAACCTTCAGGGCGTGGTGGACTGGTTCGGGGAGTCGCTGGCCGTGAACAGCGAGGCGACGCACAACGGCTTCAACGTCAACGCGGTGCTGGCGCCCGAATGGGCCAACCCCGCCGCCTGCCAGCCGGGCGAGTCGCCGCTGCAATGTGAGTTCCGCCGCATGAACCCCAGCGTCGCCGTGATCATGTTCGGCACGAGCGACCTGCTGGTCATGACGCCCTACGAGTTCGACTTCTACCTGCGGAGCATCATCGACGAGTCGATCGAGGCGGGCGTGATCCCGGTGCTCAGCACGTTCCCCGGCAACCAGGCGTTCTGGAACCGCACGCTGATCTACAACCAGGTCGTCATCCGCGCCGCGCTGGACTATGACATCCCGCTGATCAACCTGTTCCAGGCGCTCGAAGGCATCCCGAATCACGGGCTGGAGCCGGACGGGTTCCACCTGGGCGAGCCGCTTGGCGACCCCGGCTCATTGGACGAGGCCAACCTGCAATCCGGTTACCCGCTGCGCAACCTCGTCACGCTGCAAACGCTCGACAACATCGTGCGCAGCGTGATGCAGTAGCCGCGCCGATCACCGCATGGCCGAGGGGCAGCCGCGCGCTGCCCCTTTTTGCTGCGGGGCGTGCCCACACCGCATTGACATCGCCCGTCGCACCCGCTAAAAACTGGGCACGCACGGCCATCGAACGGCACAGTGGTTGAGAAAGGCGCCACATGCGACGTTTTGCCCCCTACCTCGTCCTGATCGCCGCCCTGCTGGCGCTCGCGCCCGGCAGCCTCCCGCCCGCCCGCGCCCAGGGCATCGTCAACGCCTGGACCACGACCGGCCTGAACCTGCGCGCCGGTCCCGGCGAGGACTACGCGATCATCGCGTCGCTGCCCGCGCAGACCGGGATCGTGGTCGAGGCGCGCAACGACGAGATGACGTGGGTGATCGGCCATACCGTGGACGGGCGTTGGCGCGGCTGGATCCTGGGCGAGCTGCTGTTCTTCGACCTGGGCGTGGACGTCGCCGCGCTGCCGGTCAGCTACGAGATCCCCGCCGCCCCGAACACGTCCGGCACGCTGGCGGGGCGCGCGCCGATCTATGAGGCGGTCGATCTCGTCGGCGGCGCCGACTTCATCCGCGCGCGGGCGCGCACCGTGGACCTGTACGCGCTGCCGCTGGTGCCGGAGTCCGCCGGGCGCGTGCAGCACATCTACGCACGCGGGCAGATGTTGGGGCGCGATCCGCACGTCGTCTCGAAGGTGGGCGACTGCAACTCCGTCGGCGGCTTCTTCCTGCACCCGTTCGCGCAGGGCCGCTACGACCTCGGCCCCTATGACAGCCTGCAAGCCGTGATCGATCACTTCGGCCCGTCGCTGGATTACCACAGCTACGCCGCCTACACCGGCCTGAACGCCCGCGCCGCGCTCGAATCGACGTGGGCCAACCCGGACGTCTGCGAGCCGGGCGAATCCACGCTGGCTTGCGAGATCCGCGCCCGCAACCCGGCCTTCGCGGTGATCATGTTCGGCACCAACGACATGATCTCCCTGCGCCCGGAGGAGTTCGACCGCGCCATGCGGCGGCTGGTGGTGGAGACGATGGAGGCCGGGGTCGTGCCGATCATGAGCACGTTCCCGACACATCTAGATCGGAAGAGCGTCGTGTAGGGAAAGAGTGTAGGATAGGGTGTAG
>CAZGLU010000102.1:0-4747 GCA_964526095.1 uncultured Anaerolineaceae bacterium
CCCCCTATCCTACACTCTTTCCCTACACGACGCTCTTCCGATCTCCGCTGCGCGGTAAGATCCTGAACACCGAGCGGGCGCGGCTGCACAAGATCCTGGACAACAACGAGGTCAAGGCGCTGATCTCGGCCCTGGGCGTTGGGATCGGGGACGACTTCAACCTGGACGGGCTGCGCTATGGCCGGGTCATCATCATGACGGACGCTGACGTAGACGGCGCGCACATCCGCACGCTGCTGCTGACGTTCTTCTTCCGGTATATGGCGCCGTTGATCACCGAGGGACACCTGTACATCGCCCAACCGCCGCTGTACCGTGTGCAGCGCGGCAAGACGGTGCAGTATGCCTACAACGAAGACGACCTGCAACGGATCTTGAAGGAGATGTCGAACCCGGAGAAGGTGGTCCTGCAACGGTATAAGGGCCTCGGTGAGATGAATCCGGAGCAGTTGTGGGAGACGACGATGGACCCCGCCAACCGCACGCTGCTGCAAGTGACGATCGAGGACGCCGCCGAGGCTGATCGGGTGTTCGACATGCTGATGGGCAGCGCGGTTCCGCCGCGCAAGCGCTTCATCACGACGCACGCAAAACGGGCCACGCTCGACGTATAAGGCAAGGGTGTAATGGGCGGGCCTGCGGTGAGCAGGCCCGTTTTCGTATCAGGTGAATGGCCGGGCTACGAGAGTTGGACCAGGCTGTTTTCGGCCAGCACGAAGCGGTGCGTATTCGGCTTGTGCGAGGCGTGGATGAGCGTCGCGTTTTCGGCGAGCAGGCTGGCATCGATGCGCCCGGCGATGTTCTTGATCGTGCAGCAGCACATGATGATGCTGTGTTCGATCTCGCTGCTCTCGATCACGACGTTGCTGCCGATAGACGTATAAGGGCCGATGTACGAGTTGCGGATGGTGACGTTGTCACCGATGATCACCGGCCCGCGTATCACGCTGTCGATGATCTCCGTGTTTTCGCCCAACAGAACGCGGTGCGAAACGTGCGAGTCGCCCTTGATGCGCTCGTCGTGCATGTTGGTCGGCGTGAAGGGGAGCTGCTCCAACACCAGTTGATTGGCGAGCATGATCGCGTCCGGCTTGCCAGCGTCGATCCACCAGCCCTCGACGATGTAGGGGATCACGGTCTTGCCCTGGTCCAGCAGGTACTGGATCGCGTCGGTGATCTCCAGTTCGTTGCGCCAGGATGGCTTGATGTGTTCGATGGCCTCGAAGATGTCCGGCTGGAAGACGTAGACACCAGCGACGGCGAGGTTGGTCGGCGGGTCCTTGGGCTTCTCGACCAGGCGGATGATCCTGTCGCCGTCCAGTTCGGCGATGCCAAAGCCGCTGGGGTTCGGGACCTCGGTCAGCGCGAGCGCCGCCGCGGCGCCGGTGCGCTCGAACTGCTGGTAGAGGGCTGTCATGCGGTCTTGAAAGATGTTGTCACCCAGGTACAGGATGAACGGCTCGCCACCGACGAACGGCTCGGCCAGCTTCACGGCATGGGCGAGGCCCTTCGGGTCGTGCTGGGCGATGTAAGTCAGCGGCACGCCCACGGTGTCCAGTCCGTCGCCCAGCCGCTCGCGGATCGGGGAATCGAGGCTGTCCACGACGAGGCCGATCTCGGTTGCGCCCATGTCCGTCAGGGTTTCGATGGCGTAGCGCAGCAGCGCCTTGTTGGCGACGGGGACGAGCGGCTTGGGCATCGTCAGCGTGACGGGATACAACCGGGTGCCTTTCCCGGCACACAAGATGACTGCTTTCATCGACGCGGTTACCTGCTTTCTCTGTGTTGATGTGGGTTGCCCGGTGGCGACTTAACCTAGATGCTAGCGCAGTGCCCAAAGGCCTGCAAGCGAGCGCGGGGCTGATAGGCACCTGACAATTAGCGGATGTTTTGCGGCTGGCCACAACTTACCCCGTTTTTTGTGCGTAAATAGAGGTGAGCGCGGTGAGCGGCCATGCCGCGCCGAGGATCATCTAAGGACATCGTTCCGTGATATGATCTGGCTGCTTTGAGGTGAGCGTATGTTTGGACAAAGCTCTCGAGGGACCGCCGTCTGGCTCGTGATCGTGGGGCTGGCACTGGCGCTCACGTTGATCACCGGCGAGGTACCGGCGGCGGTTGCCGCGCTGCTGATGGCCGCTTACCTGGCGCTGGCCTACGTGGTGACGCGCCGCGTCCAGGTCGGCACGCTGATCGATGCGCTGCCCCGGCCTCAGGCGCGGTCTGCCGAGATGACGGAAGTGGCACGTGAGGCTGTGGGGCGCGCGCGGCGGTACCCCGGCTTCGACACGCTGATCCGCCTGCTGGATACGGGGCTGATCGTGGACGAGCAACGCCCGGACGGTCTGGCGCTGCGGCGCGGGCGTTTCATCTCGTTGGACGACGATGGGGTGCGCCCCTTCGCGATCGTGGACGTGCCGCCGGGCATCGGCGAGCGGCTGGCGCGCATCCGCTTCGAGATCCGCGACGAGAGCGACGAGGCCCGCTACATCTATGAAGACGACAAATGGCTGCGTTCCGGGGAGAACGTGCTGCTGCCCGACTACCGCTTCCCCGTGCGGGATAATCCGGCGGCCCTGGAGCCGGGCACGTGGTCCGTGCATACCTACGTGGACGAAGGGCTGTTAGGGGTCCACAACTTCAGCATGTCGCCGTCCTTGAGCGACCGCCGTCGCCAGCTCTCGTCGGATGGTGAGCTGCGTGAGCGCGTGTGGCGCAGCGACGAAGAGGACTACGCCCTGCCGCTCAGTCTGGAGGAGCTGCTCCGGGCGCAGAGCCAGCAGAATCGGGCGCAGTAGTTAGGGGCGCGCGATGAACGGCGTGATCTTCATCCTTGTCATGCTCCTGTTCCTGGCGGTGCTGTTCGTGGCGACGTCCCAGACGACGACGGCCACTGTGCGGCGTGCGTCGTCGTACCGCGCCCCCCGTGCCGCGTCCCGCCGCCTGCACCCGGTCGCGCGTGCGGCCATGCAGAAGGCCGGGTATGAGGCCAGCGACAGCTACGTGCAGGTCACCGATATCGGCCTGCTTGCGTACCGGAACACCGACGAGGGCAAGATCGTCCGGCAGGGCGACGTGCTGCTCGACACGCGCTACCTGCGGCCCTTCGCGGAGGTCTGGCTGCCGTACGCGGCGGCGGGGAACATCCGCTTTGAGCTGGCCGACAGCGACGGGCGCCTGCGTTATGCCGATGAAGCGGCCTACGAGTTGAAGCGCGGGGCGAACACTGTCCTGCCGGGCACGTGGCTGCCGCTGCGTGACATAGCCATCGAGCCGGATGACGAATGGGAGTTGCGGCTGAGCGCGAGCGACACGCTGCTGGCGGTGCATCGTTTTGGGTGGCGCCCGGTCGGCGGTGGCCGGATCCAACGCTACGTCGCGGGGGATGGCGAACTCAGCCCGGCGCTGCAAGAGGTGATGATGCAGCAGACCCTGGAGGCGATCAGCCTCGAGGAACTGTTGGCCGAACAAGAGGAATAGCCCCGCGTATCAGCACGTGACCGCGCGATGGCGTCGCAAACGACCGGGTAGCTGTATTGTATGATGCCTGAAGACCGGACCCCGGCACCGAACACGCGCCGGGATAGATGGACGGTAGGGACCGGCCTGTTCGTTGTGGGCCTGCTGGCGTTCGCCTTCATGACGGGTTCGCTGTGGCAGATGCTCGCCTGGGGCAGTGTCGCGCTGCTGGCCTTCCTGCTCGCGCTGGCGGCCTACTTCTGGGGCACGCTACTGTTTGGCGGCGTGTGGGGCTTCCTGAGGCGATCCCAGAGCGCTCCGTGGTCGCTGGGCGGGGTCGAGACAGCCGAGCACGACATCGACCCCGGCGTGGAGTTGTTGGCGGCGGGCGTGCTGGCGCACTACCACGGGCACAGCCAGCCTCAGGTGTGCTTCCAAAGCGTGCCGGTCCAGGGCTTGCGTGCGATTCGTCCGTTCGTTGTTGCGCGGACGGGCTGGCCGCGCGACCATGCGATCGAGTTCACGCTCACGGACGAGCACGACCGGACCCGCTACCGTGACCGGGCCTGGCACACCCTGGCGGACAGCCCGCGCCTTGTGCTGCCCTCGGCGCCGGTGCGGTTCCCGTCAGGTGAGCAGGCAGCCGGGCGCCGGTGGGGCTGGCACGTCCGCGCGGGCATGACCGTGGTCAGCGCGTTCCGCTTCGTCTTGAGCGAGGGCGCGCCGGTGTGGCCCTCACCGGCGGGGCAGAGAGGCCGGGCCGGACTGGTCGCGGCGCTGCTGGAGCAGGTGCCGGACCCGAGCGCGATCGATGACGCGCAGGCGGTTGAGTTGGAGGAACAGTGATGAGCAGGGCGAACTGGTGGGGTACCCCGTCGCAGGTCTCGACCCGGCTGCGGCTGGAGGTCGAGTTGATGCGCGCAACCTTTGCGGATACGTTCCGCCTCGTGGTGCCCAAGCGCGATCTCCTGTACTGGCTGGGGGACGTGGAGATCAACATGCGGGGCATCCCGCAGCGCACCCACACGCTGAAGATCGTGTACCCTGCCGAATACCCGAACCGCCCGGCGGAAGCCTACGTGCTGAAGCCGAGTGTGTACAGTGAGAAGCACCAGTTTGAGGACGGCCAGCTTTGCCTGTTTAACCCCAAGGACGGGGTGATGTATGGCTGGAACCCCAGCACCTCGACGGCCGTGACGGTCGCCGGATGGGCTATCGAGTGGCTGTACGCCTATTATACGTGGCGCGCGACGGGTGTGTGGCCGGGCGTTGAGGAGCAGATGCCGCC
>CAZGLU010000102.1:4757-9302 GCA_964526095.1 uncultured Anaerolineaceae bacterium
GAGAACCTCAGGCATGATGTGCCGCGCGTGATCGTGGCGCGGCGCGTCATCGACAAGATCACGCGTGGGGCGCTGCTCTACCCTGAGCCGGAAACCGGCGAGGCGATGATCGGACTGGTCATCCCGCGCCCAGGGCAGGACGAGCCGGAGATCTACGTCCTCGACACGATCAGCCCCGGCGAGCGTGCCGTGCGTGAATGGGGCATGTTCGAGCAGGGCGATGACTGGCAGGGCGATGTGTTCCATTGGCTTTACGTCAACTGGGAGACGTACCGCGAGCGGCGGCGCGGGTCGTATGGCAACGCCGTCGCCGCGAAGTGGGATGCGCCGTTGGCGCACGTGGGCGACTGGCACAAGCAGCCCGGCGACATGATCGAGCCGTCGGGAGGGGACGCCGAGACCGCCCGGCGCATGATCTCGGACCCCGAGACGTCGATCGAGCATATCGTGGCGCCGATCGTGACGATGTACCGGCTCGACGGGAAGCACGCGCCGCCGCCCGCCCCGGTCAATGGTGCGCAGCCGGAGCCTGCCGTGCCGGAGTCGGCGGCCAGCGCTGAGGTGGGCGCGGCGGACGCCGGTGAAGGGGAGGCCGAAGCCGCCCGCGTTGAGGCTGCCCCCTACCCGGCGGAGGACACCGGCCCGGTGCCGCCAGCGGCGCCCGGCTCGCTGGCGATCCCGCTGCCGGATGATGGCTGGCTGGTGCGCGTCGATTTCTGGTACATGAGCAAGCGACACCGGCAGTTCGTGCGCGTCGCCCCGGAGGTGTGGGACGACGACCGCCTGCCGGGCCTGCCCCCCATCGCGTGGCATCTGGCGCACCCGCGTCGTTTCGACCAGGAATACAGCCTGCTCACCCAGGCGGGCTACAACGTGGACATTGTGCGCTGGGATGCGGACGGCAAGCCGCCGTTCGAGATCTGCTTCGCGGTGTTTAAGCCGGGCGCATCGCGCGTGTACCTGCTCGTGACGTCCGCCGACTATCCGACGACGATGCCCGCAGCGCGTATCGCGCCGATGGTCACGGTCGGGGAGGATGAAGACCCGTTCGAGAAGCTGTATGAGGTGTCATCACCGCTGCTGATCACCCAACTGCCCGACTGGCCGTGGGACTCCAAGCGCACGCTGATCGAGCTGGTGTGGCACTTCGAAAAGACGCTCAAAGAGGATCGCGCCTCATGACATGGGATCGGGTTGAACGACTGCTCGGTGAGGA
This sequence comes from uncultured Anaerolineaceae bacterium, assembly GCA_964526095.1. Lineage (GTDB taxonomy): Bacteria > Chloroflexota > Anaerolineae > Aggregatilineales > Aggregatilineaceae > Aggregatilinea. The sequence goes on from CAZGLU010000102.1 coordinate 5,974, forward strand.
CGTGCTGGCGCACCTGAGGACGTGCACCGTTGGGATCATCGGCGTCGGCTCCGGTGGAAGCTTCGTCGCGGTTAGCCTCGCCATGAGTGGGGTGGGGCGCTTCATCCTCGTGGACGACGACACGCTGGAGGCGTCGAACGTGGTGCGCCACGCCGCCGATCACCGTTACGTAGGGCAGGCGAAGGTCGAGGCCGTAGCCGATCTGATCCGCCAGCGCAACCCGGCGGCGGAGGTGCGCACGGTCGTCGGGCGGATCGAGGACCACACCGACCTGTTTGACGAAATGGACGTGGTTATCTCCGGCGTGGACGGTGAGGGGCCGAAGTACCTGATCAACGAAGCGTGCCTGGAACACGGGCGGCGGGCGGTGTACGCGGGCGTTTACGAGCGCGGCGAGGGCGGTGATGTCTGCGTTATCTTGCCCGGCGACGGGCCGTGTTACGCCTGTTGGGCGGAGCACCTGCGTGAAGGGATGGCCCAACCTGCGCCGGGCAGCGAGCCGGAACTGGACTATGGTATGATCGGGCCGGACGGCACGCTGGCGGCTGAGCCGGGCCTGTGGCTGCATGTCGCCCGCATCGCCGCGACACAGGCCGATATGGCGCTGAACCTGCTCGTGGAGGGCTTCGACGTCCACCGCGAGATGCCCGGTAATACCGTCGTGCTGGCCAACACATGGCTGGAGATCTTCACCGGCCATACGACGCTGCCCTACGGCGCGGAGTGGGTGGACGTGGCGCGCAACCCGGATTGCCTGGTCTGCGGCCCGGCGCGTGCTGCCGGTGAGCAATCTGTCTCACTGGACGATCTGATCAACCTGGGCCATGTATCGTACGAACAGGATGAAGGCGAAAGCTAACCGCGCGAGGGCCGACCGGCCCTGTGCGCTCGCCACACGGAGGGGATGGATTTATGAGTGAAGAGCGGATCCCGCCGGTCGAGGACAACGGCCAGCCAACAACACCCCCGGACGCGGCCCCGCCGCCGGTTGAGGATGTGCCACCGCAGACCGGTACGGCGGAGCAGGCGCCGGAGGACCTGAAGCCGCGCTTGCAGCGCCTGGGCGGCGAGCCTGCCCCCGACATCACCCCGGAGGAGTTCGCCCGGCTTCAGGAGGCGGGGCAGATCCACATCGACCCGCGCGGGCGGGTGCGGACCACGCGCCGTGACGAGACGGACGCGGGCATCTCGCTGCGCAAGCGCCGGGCGTGGTATGCCCGATGATCCGGCCCATCACCCCCGACGACGTGCGGGCGGCGATTGGGCTTGAGGGATTCGATGTGGCGACGGCACACCGGCTGATGTCACCGCAGCCGCGTGTGCTGGACCGCCCGGCCACCCGGCCCGGTCAGCCCCGGCAGGCGAGCGTCCTGCTGCTGGTGTTCCCGGCGGAGGACGGCCTGTCGCTGCTGTTGACGCGCCGCGCGGAGCACCCGAACGACGTGCACAGCGGCCAGATCAGCCTGCCGGGCGGGTCGCAGGAGCCGGGCGAGACCCCGATCGAAACCGCGCTGCGTGAGGCGCGCGAGGAAGTGGGGTTCGCGGGCGAGGCCGAGATCCTCGGCCTGCTGACGCCGATCTACATCCCGCCGAGCGACTTCTACGTGCATCCCGTCGCGGCCTACGTGGACTACCGGCCCGCGTGGTCGCCGGACCCGCGCGAGGTCGTCGCGGTGATCGAATGCCCGGTTATCACCCTGCTGAATGATGCCCTCAAGGTGATCGAAGACTGGAACATCCACAACACGCACCTGCGCGTGCCGTGGTACAATGTCAACGGGCATCAGGTGTGGGGGGCGACGGCAATCATCCTCAGTGAGTTCGAGCAGCGCCTGCGCGCCGTTCTCCAGGGTGGCGCGCGGTAGGGGGCGTCCGTTGCACTTGCGCGGCTCCCTATGCTCATGGTACAGTGCCAACATACCCTGACCTGCGTCGCCGCGACGTGCAACAACCGAACCTGGCGTGTGGAGATTGACGCCTGATCCATGCCTGCGGAAAAAGTTCTCATTATCGACGACGAAGAACTGGCGACCCGCCTGCTACAGATCGTCCTGGAGCGGAAGGGGTACGAGGTTATCGTCGCCTATCGCGCCGAAGAAGGGTTGCGCCAGGCCTACAGCCACCAGCCGGACATCATCCTGTTGGATATTATGATGCCCGACATGGATGGATGGGAGGTGTGCCGCCGCCTGCGCGAGCTTTCCGACGTGCCGATCATCTTCCTCACGGCGAAGTCCGACACGCGGGACGTGGTGCGCGGGCTGGAGATGGGCGCGAATGATTACGTCGTCAAGCCGTATGAGAACGACGAGCTGGTGGCGCGCATCAAAGCGCACCTGCGCCGCGCGCCGAAACCGACGCTCGACGAGGAATTGGTCTTCGACTCCGGCAACTTCGAGATCAACTTCATCCGCCGTGAGGTCCGCGTGGGGAACAAGGCCGTGCACCTGACGCCGAAGGAGTTCAACCTGCTCGGCGTGCTGGCGCGCAACGCCGGGCGCGTGATCACGCGGGCGGACCTGGTGCGCGAGGCGTGGGGGCCGGAGTACGGGGACGCGACCGACAGCCTGAAGCTGTACATCCACTACCTGCGCCAGAAGATCGAGCCGGACCCGCAGAACCCGACCTATATCGTGACCTCACGCGGGATCGGCTATCGCTTTATGGATCGCTGAACGGCTCGCTGGACCTCACAGCAGGACGGTCGCCGCCAGGACGGCACCGGCGCTGACCACAGATAGCACGATCAGCCACATCGCGCGGCGCAGCCACCGGCGGCCAGCGCGTTTCTTTTTGGCCGAGTCCTGAGCCATGCGCCGCGCCTCGGCGATCGCCTCCTTATCCGACATGCGCTGAAGCTGCTGCCGCGCCGTGGGGTTCGACGGGTTCAACTGCAGGACGTTCTCGAAGCAGACGCGCTTATCCGCATCCTGATCGACGACGGTCGCCAGCCACAGCCAGATCTGCTCATGGTAAGGGTCGATCTCGATCGCCCGGCGGAAAAGGGCATGGGCCTGAGCGCGGTCACCTTTCCGCGCGGCTGCTTTGCCGGCTTTGAAGAGGTCCAAAAATTCCTTCGAGGCGCCGAGAAATTCTGAACCAAGCGCCATACGAGCTTCCTCACCACCGCTCCTGAAACGTACGCTGCCTCCATTCTAGCATAGGACGGGCGCCGGAGATAGGACTAAGGTCCTATTTACGCACAAATTTTATACACTTTTGTACACTTACGTGACCAGCTACCGGCGCCAGTCGTTCGCAATGTCGATCTGGCTCCCGGATGTTAGATCGGAAGAGCGTCGTGTAGGGAAAGAGTGTAGGATAGGGTG
>CAZGLU010000103.1:0-2656 GCA_964526095.1 uncultured Anaerolineaceae bacterium
CGCTCGCAGGCGTCGCGATCTCGCTGGCGCTGTCGGCGTTCACCGGCACGCTGCAACTGATCTACGAGCAGGAAACGGCGGGCTTGTTCTTCTGGGGCGCGGGGTCGTTGGTGCAGAACGACTGGAGCCGCGCCGTCTACGCCGCGCCGCGACTGGCCGGGGCGGTGGTGCTGGCGCTGCTGCTGGCGCGCTCGATGGACGTGCTGCGCCTGGGCGACGACGTGGCGCGCGGGCTTGGCCTGCAAGTGACGCGCACGCGCCTGATGCTGACCGGGACCGGCGTCTTCCTGGCGGCGGTGTCCACCAGCATCGCGGGACCGATCGGGTTCGTCGGGCTGATCGTGCCGCACGGCGTCCGGCTCGCGGGCATCCGGCGGCACGTGCTGCTGCTGCCCGGCGCGGCGATCTGGGGCGCGCTGACGCTCGTCGCGGCGGATATCGCCGCGCGCGCGCTCAACCCCAGCCTGAGCGAGCTGCCCGCTGGCGTCATGACCGCGTTGATCGGCACGCCGCTGTTCGTGTGGCTGGCGCGCCGTGCCGGGGGCGCCGCCGTCCGGTCGCATGGGGCGGAGCGGGCGCTGCCCGCCTCCCGGTTGGTGCGGGGACGTTACCACAGGCTGTTGGGCGGGGCGCTCGTGCTGCTGGCGCTGGCGCTGGTCGCCGGACTGCGCCTGGGCGACATGGCGCTGTCGTTCGGCCAGGTGGCGGACGCGCTCGCCGGGCGCGCCGACGACCTGACGGCCCGCGTCGTGCTGGACCTGCGGCTCCCGCGCCTGCTGGTCGCGGCGGCGGCGGGTGCGGCGCTGGCCGTGAGCGGCGCGCTGTTCCAGGGTGTGCTGCGCAACCCGCTCGCCTCGCCGGATACGCTGGGCATCACCTCAGCCGCCGGGCTGGGCAGCCTGGCCGTGCTGCTGGTGTTCCCCGACCTGCCGCTGAGCATCGTCCCGGCGGCGGCCTTCGGCGGCGCGCTGGTGATGTTCGCGCTCGTCTACGGCGGGGCGTGGCGCGCGGGGATCGCCCCGGCCCGGCTCGCGCTGATCGGGATCGCGGCGTCGGCGTTCTGCGCGGCGGCGATCAACCTGCTCGTGATCCGCGCGGGCGTCCGTGTCGCGGTGGCGCTGGCCTGGATCGCGGGCAGCACCTACGCGCGCGGCTGGGATGACCTGGCGCAGTTGGTCCCGTGGCTGGTGCTGCTGGTGCCCGCCGCGTGGCTGCTCTCCCGCGCGCTGGACCTGCTCGGCCTGGGCGACGACGTGGCGCGCGGCCTGGGGCTGCGCCTCGAACAGGTCCGCCTGGGCACGCTGCTTACGGCGGTCGCGCTCGCCGCGTCAGCCGTTTCGGTCGTCGGCACGATCAGCTTCGTCGGGCTGGTCGCGCCGCACCTGGGGCGTTTGCTCGTCGGCGGTCGTCACAGCCACCTGATCCCGTTCAGCGCGGTGCTGGGTGCGGCGATCGTGGTTTTGGCCGACACCGTGGGCCGCACCGTGCTGGCCCCGGCGGAGATCCCGTCCGGGCTGGTCACGGCGCTGATCGGCGCGCCCTATTTCCTGTGGATGCTGTGGCACAGCCGCAAGCCCGTGTCGAACGTTTAGCCGGAGGAATTACCATTGACGCACAGCCTGACGACTGAGGGCCTGTCCCTCGCCTACGGTGAAACCCTGATCGTTTCCGACCTCGACCTGCACATCCCCATAGGCCAGATCACGGTGCTCGTCGGCGCGAACGGTAGCGGCAAATCGACCCTGCTGCGCGGCATTGCGCGCCTGCTCAAGCCGCGTGCGGGCGGCGTGTATCTCGACGGCAAGCAGATCCACACGCTGCCGACGCGCACCGTCGCCCGGCGGCTCGGCATCCTGCCGCAGGGACCCGTCGCCTCCGAAGGGCTGACCGTGCGCGATCTGGTGGCGCAGGGCCGCTACCCGCATCAGGGTATGCTGCGCCGCTGGTCGGACGACGACGAGCGCGCTACGCAGCAGGCGTTGGCGTTGACGCGCATGGCCGACCTGGCCGACCGCCCGCTTGATACGCTGTCCGGCGGGCAGCGCCAGCGCGCCTGGATCGCCATGGCGCTCGCGCAGGAGACGGACATCCTGCTGCTTGACGAGCCGACGACGTTCCTGGACCTCGCGCATCAGGTCGAGGTGTTGGACCTGCTTCAAGACCTGAACGAGCGCGGGCGCACGATCGTGATGGTGCTGCACGACCTCAACCAGGCGTGCCGCTATGCGGATCACCTCGTGGCGCTGCGCGACGGGCAGGTTGTGGCGGCGGGCGCTCCGGCGGACGTGATCACGCCCGGCGTGGTACACGAGGTCTTTGGCCTGCAATGCCAGATCGTGGCCGACCCGTTGTTGGGCACGCCGATGTGCGTGCCGATGTGCCGCCTCGCCCGCCGCGCCGAGTTGGAGCGCCAGCGGGACGAGGTGCCCCTACCGCACCGCCGCGAGGTTGCGGCGCTGGCGTCTTGAGGAGGGCGCGGATGGCTGTCAGCGTGCGGGACGATGCGCGGCCCCTGGCCGGGACGCTTGAGGAACTGACCGCCCTTTACACGTACCTCGACGCGCGGGCCGCCGACGGGCCGCCGACGGGCTGGATCACGGCGGAGGCGCTCGCCGCGCCGGGGCTGCCGCACCTGTCCGATCTGGTCGCGGCGGTC